>JBHICL010000195.1:0-6245 GCA_046759605.1 Alphaproteobacteria bacterium
GGACCTGTTCGATACGGCGGGCACCCTCGTGGGCGTCGCCCACCGCGCCAACCTGCTCGACGAACAGGGCAACCTGCCACGCCTCGGCAAAGCCTTGACAGCGGACAGCACGGCGACCGTCTTCGGCTCGCTGTTGGGCACCTCGACCACGACCAGCTATATCGAGAGCGCGGCGGGCGTCCGCGCCGGTGGACGGACCGGCCTCACGGCCACGGTCGTGGCGATCCTGTTCCTTTTGTCGTTGTTCCTCTCGCCCCTGGCGCTGTCGATCCCGCGTTTCGCCACGGCGCCGGCGCTCATCTTCGTGGGCTGCATGATGGCGCGGGGACTCGCCGAGCTCGATTGGGACGACGTGACCGAGTACGCGCCCGGTGTGATCGCCGCGATTATCATGCCGTTCACGTTCTCGATCGCCAACGGCATCGCCTTCGCCTTCATCGTCTACGCGGGGGCGAAGATACTGACCGGACGGGCGCGCGAGGCAGGCCCGGCGGTGATGATCCTGGCCCTGATATTCCTGTTGAGCTACGCGTTCCTGCCGGTATAGGCCGGACCGTTTTGGGGGAGGGGAGGCCAAGGCCTCCCCTCCCCATACCCGTGACCTTATTCCGCGGCGCGCATCCACGGCGGGTCGAGGCGGGCGACCCTTGTATACACCGGGCAGCTTTCCGCGTGCGCGCCCGGCAGGTAGCCGGTGCTCACGAGAAACTCGCCCGTGATCTCGCCGCCGGTGAACAGGAACGTCTTCTTGAAGAGCTTGACCCAGGCCTCCTTGTCGCGCGGGTGATGGGCGTCGAGCCACCCGGCGAAGCCGCCGTGGCTGTCGCGCAGATCGCGTAGCCGTCGCGCGTTCTCGATGGCCGCGTTCACCTTAAGCCGGTTGCGAATGATGCCGGCGTCGGCGAGCAATCGGGCCCGGTCCCGCTCTCCATACCGGGCGACGCGGTCCAAGTCGAAACCATCGTAGGCGGCATTGAAGGCGGCGCGTTTCTTGAGGACCGTGAGCCAGCTCAGCCCGGCCTGATTGATCTCCAGTACAAGCCGCTCGAACAGCGTGCGCTCATCGCGCACGGGGAAGCCGTATTCGGTGTCGTGGTAGGGTCCGTGCCATTCGTGCCCGGACGCGAAGTCGCAGTACGTGGACAAGGTTCAGAGGTCTCCCGGATTGCGAAACGAGATGAGGTTGCTCTCGACGATCCAGTAAGCGATGGCGAACAGAACCACGCTGATGGCCGTGGTGATCGCGGCCTTGCGCCACATGCGGGGATTGGCCGGCGCCCCCGGATCGTTGCCGGGCTCGGGGCTCTCCTCGCGTCGAACGCCCCAAGGCAGGACCGCGAAAAGCACCACCCACCAGATCACGACGAACACGACGACGGCGCTCAGCGGGTTCACGACTGCTCCAGCTCGATCAGCGTGCCGCAGAAGTCCTTCGGATGGAGGAACAGCACCGGCTTGCCGTGGGCGCCGATCGTGGGCTCGCCGTCGCCTACGACCCGTGCGCCCCGTGCCTCGAGCCGCGCCTTGGCCGCAAGGATGTCCTCGACCTCGTAGCACACGTGGTGAATGGCGCCGGCCGGATTGCGCCCGAGGAAGCGCGCCACGGGCGACGCCTCGCCCAGTGGATGCAAGAGCTCGATCTTCGTGTTGGGAAGCTCGACGAATACCGTGGTCACGCCGTGCTCGGCGAGATCCACCGGCTCCGACACCTTGGCGCCGAGGGTATCGCGATATATCGCGCTCGCCGCCGCGAGATCCGGGACCACGATGGCTATGTGGTTGAGGCGTCCAATCATCGCGTGAACGGCACCTTCATATACGCACCACGTGCACGGTCGCTTGCGGGCGCTTACCCCTGTGATTGCGGAACGACCTGCGCATGCTCGTGGCGGCCTTGGCCCGCAGGCTGGCATCGACGCGCCGCTCGGCGGCCGGCAGGGCGTCGAGCGCGTCCAGCACGTCATCCACGATCAGCCGCGCGAGCTCCTCGTCCGTGGGACCCAGCACGCCCGGCGCCGACAGCTCCGGATCGGCCAGCAGCTCGCCGGCGCTGTCCACGACCAGAGTCAAAACGGCACACCCGTTCCAAAGCATTTTCTGCCGGCTGCGCATGTCGTCGCCGTCCAACGTGATGAGCCTGGTCCCGTCCACGGCAAGCCGTCCGACCGGGGCCTGGCCCACGACCTCCGGCGCCGACCCCGACAACCGCAGGACATCGCCGTTCAGGATCACCGGGGTGTGCTGGACCTGACACTCCCGGGCCAGCTCGGCGTGGCCCAGCATGTGCCGCACCTCGCCGTGCACCGGAACGACGATCCGGGGCCGAACCCATTGATACATGCTGACCAGCTCGTCGCGGGCCGGATGGCCCGAGACATGGACGAAGTGGTCCTCCGCGGTGATCACATCCACGCCAAGCGCCAGCAGCTGGTTGTGCAGCTGATTGATGGACTTTTCGTTTCCCGGAATGATGCGGGAGGAGAAGATCACCACGTCGCCCTCTCCCAACGCCACGTGCGGATGATCGTCGCGGGAGATCCGGAAAAGCGCCGAACGCGGCTCGCCCTGGCTCCCGGTGCAGATCAACAGCACCTTGTCGCGGGGCAGATAGCCGGCGTCGTACTGGGTGAGGAACGGCGGCACCCGGTCCAGGTAGCCCGTTTGGCGGGCCGCCTCGGTGATGCGCCAGAGCGACCGGCCCACGAGCGCCACGTGCCTGCCGTGCTCCGCGGCGACCTCGGCGATCGTCTGCACCCGCGCGACGTTGCTCGAAAAGCAGGTGACGGCGACACGGTTCTCCGAGCGGCCGACGAGCTCGCTCAGGCTGTCGTGAAGATCCGCCTCCGAGCCCGAGGTGCCGTCGACCAGCGCGTTGGTGGAATCGCCCACGACGGCAAGAACGCCGTCCTCGCCCAGCCGGCGCAGAGCCGCCTCGTCCGTAGTCTCGCCGATGGGCGGTGTCGGATCGAGCTTCCAGTCGCCCGTGTGCAGGACGGTGCCCGCGGGCGTCCGTACCGCGACGGCGTTGGGCTCGGGGATCGAGTGGGTAAGCGTTATGAGCTCGAGCTCGAAAGGGCCGATCGCGATCCGGCTCGACATGGCGATCTCGGTGACTTCGGCATCCACCCCGGCATCGGCCAGCTTGTGCCGGAGGACGGCGGCGGTGAACGGCGTCGCGTACATCGGGCATTGCAGCCGGGTCCACAGATATTGCACGGCGCCGATATGGTCTTCGTGAGCGTGGGTCAGGACGAGCCCCACGAGATCGTCGCGACGCTCCGCGAGAAACGTGGGGTCCGGCATGATGACATCGGCCCCTGGCGTCGTCTCGTCGCCGAACGTGACGCCGCAGTCTATGGCCAGCCATTTGCCGGCATGGCCATAGAGGTTGAGGTTCATGCCGATCTCCCCCGCGCCTCCAAGCGGGAGGAACACGAGATCGTTCGGGCTCCAACCGGTCTCCACGACCATGCCTACCCGCCGCCGTTGAGACGATGTATCTCGATGAGACCGCGGATCGTGAGATCGGGCTCGACGGCATCGAAGACGTCCGTCGCATCCGCGAACAATGACGCCAGCCCGCCCGTGGCCACGACCTTCATCTTCTTGCCGTACTCCCCCGCGATGCGCGCCGTAAGGCCCTCGATCATGGCGACGTAGCCCCAGAATATCCCGGACTGCATCGCCGGAATCGTCGCCTTGCCGATCACCCTCGGTGGGCGCTCGATGGCGACGCGCGGAAGCTGGGATGCCGCCATGTAGAGCGCCTCGACGGAAAGGTTTATGCCCGGGGCGAGTATACCACCGCTATAGTTCCCGTCGGCGTCGACGATGTCGAAGGACGTCGCCGTGCCGAAATCGATGACGATGAGGTCGCCGCCATGAATCATCCTCGCGCCCACCGCGTTCACGAGGCGGTCGGCGCCAACGTGCTCGCGGGGCATGTCCATGTGGACCTCGATTCCCAGGTCCACATTGGGATCGCCGATCAGCAGGGGATGAACGCGAAAGTACTGCTCGACCAGGCTCTCCAGCGAAAAGCGCACCGGCGGCACGACGTTGGCGATGATCGCCGCGTCCACCTGGCCCGCCTCCAGGCCGTCGAGCGCCATCAGCTGGGTGAGCCACACGGCATACTCGTCCGCGGTACGCTGCGCGTCGGTCGAGGCCCGCCAGACCGCGCGGATCTCCCGGCGGTCGCACATGGCGAACACCGTGTTGGTGTTTCCGCAGTCGATCGCCAACAGCATCGTCCATCTCCTCGCGTTCAGGGGGCCGCCCCGGCGAAGACCTCGCCGACCGTGACAGCGCGACGCCCGCCGGGCTGGTCCAGCAGCAGCGCCCCCTGATCGTCCATGCCGGCGAAGATACCCTTGAGGACCTCCCGGTGCAGGCGAACCTCGACAGCCTCGCCCAAGCCGACCGCCCGGTCCAGCCAGGAGCGCCGCACCGGCGGGAACCCCTCGCGGGCCCACACCCCGGTCCACGCCACAATGCGCTCGGAGTATGCGCCAAGCAGGGCTTCCACCGCGACCTCGCATCCCTCGGCGGCCAGGCTCGTCGCCGGTCGTTCCACCCTGCTCGGATAGGACGCGACGTTCACACCGCTGCCGAGCACGACCCACTCCACGGGACCGGCGCCGGGCGCCTCGCTCTCCACCAGGATGCCCGCGACCTTGCGGCCACCGAGCAGCACGTCGTTGGGCCACTTCAGCAAGCGCCCGGGGATAGCCGGGACCAGCGACGCCAGCGCGTCGGCGATGGCGAGGCCGGCGACGAAGCCCAGCTCCATCGCCTTCGGAACCGGGCATCGGGGGCGCAGGACGACGCTCACGTAAAGGTTGCCGCGCGGGGAATGCCAGGCGCGGCCGCGCCGGCCGCGGCCGGCCGTCTGCTCGCCCGCCCAGACGAAGGTCAGGTGCCCGGCGCCCTCGCCCGCGAGCCGCTTTGCCTCGTCGTTGGTGCTGCCAACGCTGTCCAACGCCACGAGTCGACAGCCGGGGGCCAGGCGCGGCGCCGGATTCCGCGTGGCCGTCATGCCGCGAACAGGACCGCCGCGGCTTGCTCCACGCCGTTCAGCACCGGCGCCAGAACGATGATGAAGAACAGAGTCACGGCGCCGGTCCCCACCAGAACGGCGGACATCTCCCGCCCGACCGGGCGGTCGAAGGCATCCGCCGGTTCATCGAAGTACATGAGCTTGACGATGCGGATGTAATAGAACGCCGCCACGACGCTGGTGAGCAGCCCCACGACCGCGAGCGTGTAGAGTTCCGCCTCGATCGCCGCGATGAAAACGTAGAGCTTGCCGAAGAACCCCGCGAGGGGCGGTATTCCGGCCATCGAGAACATGAAGATAGCGAGCGCCAATGCCATCGCCGGGTTCGACCTGCTCAAGCCCGCGAGCTCGTTGATCCCCTCGACCATGCGGCCCTGGCGCCGCATCGACAGGATGCAGGCAAAAGCGCCCACGTTCATGAACAGATAGGCGGTGAGATAGAGGAGAACGCCCTGAGCCCCCGCCTCGCTGCCCGCCGCCAGGCCCACCAGCGCGTACCCCATATTGCCGATGGAGCTGTAGGCCATGAGCCGCTTGATGTTGGTCTGATTGATCGCCGCCAAGGCGCCCAGAATCATCGAGGCAAGGGAGACGAAAACGATGATCTGCTGCCACTGGTCGAAAAGCGCGCCGAAGGGACCGATCATGACCCGCACGAAAAGCGCCATGGCCGCGATCTTTGGGGCCACGGCGAAGAACGCGGTCACCGGCGTCGGCGCCCCCTCGTAGACGTCCGGCGTCCACATGTGGAACGGCACGGCCGAGACCTTGAAGGCGAGCCCCGCGGCGATGAACACGAGACCGACGACGAGCCCAACCGCCGGCAACGCGCCGGCATCGACGGCGCCCTGGAATACCCGGGACAGAGCGTCGAAATTGGTCGTGCCGGCAAAGCCGTACACCATCGACATGCCGTAAAGGAGGATGCCGGAGCTGAGCGCCCCGAGGACGAAGTACTTGAGCCCGGCCTCGGAGGACCTGACGGTATCGCGCCGGAACGCGGCGATCACGTAAAGCGACAGGCTCTGCAGCTCGACGCCCAGGTAGAGGGAGATGAGGTCATTGGCCGACACCATCATCATCATGCCGAGCACGGCAAAGAGGATGAGGATCGGGTACTCGAACCGCTCGAGCCGTTCGCGCCGGTTGTAGCCGAGGGACATCGCCAGGGCCAGCGTGGCGCCCA
>JBHICL010000196.1:0-6239 GCA_046759605.1 Alphaproteobacteria bacterium
CCGCTCGACCATAGAGCGCGGTAGAAGGCGGCGACGTCGGTCACGTCCTTGCCGTTGACCGCGATCACGAGGTCATTTGCACGCAGGCCCGCGGTGTCGGCGGGGCCGCCTCTGGCGATGCGGTCGAGAATCACGTGCCCACGCACGCTTTGCGGATATACGCCGAGCCAGGGCCGTACCGGACCCTGCCGCCTGCCTTTCTCGACGAGCTCGGTCAGGATCGGCTTCAGCTGGTCGATGGGCACGAACATGTTCCCCGGCAGCACCTTGTTCTGGGCCACCGAGTTGGCGACGAACAGCGAGCCTATACCCAGGAGCCTGCCATCGGGGCCCAGCAGTGCCGCCCCGCCAAAGCCGCGGTGCGGTGGCGAGGTGAAGATGGCGTTCTCGAGCAGGTACTCCCAAGAGCCAGCGAAGTCCCGCCGCGAGACGACGTAAGCCCCTTGGGCGTCGCTCGGACCGTTGCGGGTGGCGACGAGGGCCTGCTTGCCGGTGGACAGCAATGCGGAGTCACCGAGCTCGAGGGGCTGAACGTCCAGCGTCTCCTGCGCCCGCACGAGACCGAAGCCGGTGTCGTGATCATAGGCGACGATATCGGCGCCGACCCGGCGGCCGTCTTGTAGCACGACATCGACGCTCATCGCCTCGAGGATCAGGTATCCGATGGTGAGGATCAGCCCGTCCTCCGAGATCACCGCGCCACTGCCTTCGCGAAAGGTCCCCAGGGTCTGAGCGGTGCGCGCCTCGTTTGGCACGTTCGCCTCGACGCCCACGACCGCGTTCAGAAATTCACCGGACTTCGCCGCATGCCCCGGGTCGGAAGAGACGACTAGGGCCAACAAGGCAAAAGCAGGGAAAACCCACTGCTTGAGCCGGCCCGTGGATGGTCGGAAACTCAGCATACCAGATCCCCAGGCAATTTGTAAAAAGAACGTAACATAAAACGCCGAGTCGCCGAGACGGCTTACTATAAGAAAATTGGAAAAAATGTTACAAAAAATCTGTTTTGTTGACGGCTGACAGCAGGGCTCTCATGAATTTTCTTGCGAGGATTTGACCGGCCCGGCCGAACGCCGTTTTGTCTTGTGGTCACGCAAGAAATAAGGCACGCCCGGCCCCGTGGTGCCGCGGTACCGCGCGCCGACGAGCCACGACAAGGGCCTTTGTGTAGGATATATACGTGCCGCTCATGCCCGATCAAATCAAGATCCAGAGAGCGCAGGACGCCGAATCGCCGCCGGAGTATCTGGCCGACCTCAACCCGGCGCAGACAGAGGCGGTCGAGGCGTTGGACGGACCCGTGCTCGTGCTCGCTGGCGCCGGAACCGGCAAGACCCGCGTCCTGACCACGCGTCTCGCCCATATCCTGCGGCGGAAACGGGCGCGGCCCTGGGAAGTCCTGGCGGTCACGTTCACCAATAAGGCGGCCCGCGAGATGCGTGAGCGGGTGGCCCTGCTGGTCGGCGGCCCGGCCCAGGAGATCTGGCTCGGCACCTTCCACGCCCTCGGCGCCCGCCTGTTGCGGCGGCATGCGGAACTCGTCGGGCTCGAGCCCAACTTCACCATCCTCGACGTGGATGACCAGGTGAGGCTGATGAAACAGCTCCTGGAAGCCGAGGGCGTGGACGAGAAGAAATGGCCGGCGCGCCTGCTCAACGTGGTGATCCAGCGGTGGAAGGACCGTGGCCTCACGCCGGAGCAGGTCACCGCCGCCGAAGCGGGCGATCTGGCCGGTGGCAGGTTGATGGCCCTTTACGCTGCCTACCAGGAACGCCTGCTCACCCTGAACGCCGTGGACTTCGGCGATCTGCTGCTCCACTGCCTGACCCTGCTCGCCAGGAGCCCCGACGTGCTCGAGAGGTACCACCGTCAGTTCCGTTACATCCTCGTCGACGAGTATCAGGACACCAATGTCGCCCAGTATCTGTGGCTGCGCCTGCTCGCCCAGCAACACCGCAACATCGCGTGCGTCGGCGACGACGACCAGTCGATCTACGCCTGGCGCGGCGCCGAGGTGGGAAACATCCTGCGGTTCGAGCGGGACTTCCCCGGTGCCCGGATAATCCGGTTGGAACAGAACTATCGCTCCACACAGCACATACTCGGAGCCGCGTCAGGGCTCATCGCGCACAACGAAGGTCGCCTCGGAAAGACCCTGTGGACCGCCTTCGATGGGGGCGAGCGCGTGGTGGTGCGGGGCGTCTGGGACGGCGAGGAGGAAGCAAGAACGGTCGGGGACATCGTCGAGGATATTCAGCGTCGGGACGACATACCGCTCAACGAGATCGCAGTCCTGGTTCGGGCCGGCTTTCAGACCCGCGAGTTCGAGGAGCGGTTTCTCACCATCGGAATGCCCTATCGCGTCGTCGGCGGTCCGAGATTCTACGAGCGGCAGGAGATTCGCGACGCCCTGGCCTATTTCAGGGTCATACAACAGCCGAACGACGACCTGGCGTTCGAGCGAATCATCAACAAACCGAAGCGCGGGATCGGCAACGCCACGCTCAGGCGCCTGCACATGGTGGCGCGTGCCAGCTCCAAGTCGCTGTACGAAGCCGCGGGCGAGCTCTTGGCGACGGACGATCTCGGGGGGCGCGCGCGGACGGCGCTCAAGGACCTGACAGGTCGGTTCGAGGATTGGCGAAAGGTAGCCGCCGATCTGCCGCACACCGAGCTTGCGGAGGCGGTGCTCGATGAATCCGGCTATACGGCGATGCTCATGGCCGACAAGTCGCTCGAGGCCCGGGGCAGGCTGGACAACCTGCGGGAGCTCGTCGACGCGATGGCGGAGTTCGAGAACCTCATCGGCTTCCTCGAGCACGTCTCGCTGGTCATGGAGAACGTCGAGGGCGCGAATGGCGATGCAGTCACCATCATGACCCTGCACAGCGCCAAGGGCCTGGAGTTCGACACCGTGTTCCTGCCGGGTTGGGAGGAGGGGTTGTTTCCCCATCCGCGCAACATGGATGAAAACGGCGCCGCCGGCCTCGAGGAGGAACGCCGGCTGGCCTATGTGGGCCTGACCCGCGCCAAACGGCAGGCCACGGTGCTGTTCGCGGCCAACCGTCGGGTTCGAGGACAGTGGCAGAGCAACTTGCCGAGCCGGTTCGTAAACGAGCTGCCCCTCGATCACGTCTCGGTCACGAGCGAATCCGGTCTCTATGGCAGCACCGCGGGCGGCCTTGGCGAGAGTGCGGTTCCTTACGCGGCCGAATCCCCGACGCCGAGCTATGGACCCAGGTTCCGAGAGCGGCGGGCACAACCTGTCCTCATCGAGGGCGATGCGCAGATCATCCACGCCCCGCCCAGCGGTTACGAGGTGGGTGAACGCGTATTCCATCAGAAGTTCGGCTACGGTCGCATTCAGGCGGTGGAAGGCAACCGGCTCGAGATCGCGTTCGACAAGGCGGGCGACAAGAAGGTGCTCGACAGCTTCGTTGTGCCGGCCAAGTCCGTCTGAGCACCGGTGGCGAACGATGCCGGCCGGCTGGAAGATCGAGCTCGAGGTGCCCCGACGGGCATCTGATGGTTTCGTGACCGCACTCGAGCCCCTGGCGCCGGCGATCTCGATCTTCGAGACCGCGCCGCATGACGCCGGCAACGCCGGCAAGATGCGGTTGACGGCATACGGGACGGAGCCACCCGACGAGCGGCTGCTCGCGGACGCAATCGGCGCCGCCGCCGCCGAGGCCGGGATCGAGAAGCCGCTCCTCCACGTAACCTGGCTGCCTGACATCGACTGGCTCGCACGCAACCGCGAAGGCTTCACGCCGGTCGCGGTGGGGCGGTATTTCATCCACGATTCGATCTACACCGGGCGGGTCCCCAGCGGTGCTCTCCGGCTGATCATAAGCGCCGCGACGGCGTTCGGCACCGGGGCCCACGCCAGCACGCAAGGCTGCCTTGCCGCCCTCGACCGCCTGGCGCGCCGGTCCAATCCGGGGGCCGTCCTCGACATGGGCTGCGGCACCGGCATTCTCGCGCTTGCCGCCGCGCTCACGTTCCGGTGCCCGACCCTCGCGGTGGACGTCGACCCGGAGGCCGTGCGCCTGACCCGGCTCAACGCGCGAGCAAACGGCTGCCTGCCGTGGGTCAGGGTCGCCCGGGGGGACGGCTACCGTGCCGCGGCGGTAGGTCGGACGGCGCCTTACGGGCTTGTGCTGGCGAATATTCTGGCCCAGCCCCTGGCCGCGATGGCGCGAAGGATGGCCATGCATCTGCGCCCGGGCGGCCGGACCGTGCTTTCGGGTTTCCTCGCGCATCAGGAGCGCCAGGTCCTGGCGCCCCATCTCGCCATGGGGCTTCGGTTGGAACGCCGGTACGCCATCGAAGATTGGGTCACGCTGGTCATGTCCAGGCCCGAGCCGAACCGACCCGGCGCGCGGGACCGGCATGGACTTGCGACCGATGCACGCCATGCGTAGCTTTTCGAACGTGACTCGACGCAAGCACACCTGGGCCGCCGGACGACTTGCCGGGCTGCGCGAGGAGCTGGCGCGCCAGGGCCTCGATGGATTCATCGTGCCTCATGCCGACGAGCATCAGAGCGAGTATCTGCCGCCGCGGGCGGAGCGGCTCGCCTGGCTCACAGGTTTCACCGGATCCGCCGGCATCGCGGTCGTGCTACCGGAACGGGCCGCCATATTCGTCGATGGCCGCTATACTCTGCAGGTACGTCGGCAGGTCGACCAGAACCTCTACGAACCGCTGGACCTCGTCGGACGGTCGGTCTCGAAGTGGGTGCGTGGCCAGCTCGCCAAGGGCCAGAGGCTCGGATACGACCCGTGGCTGCTCACACAGGCCCAGGTCGAGACTTTTCGTGAGGCCTGCGCGGAGGCCGATGCTCGACTTGAGGCCTGCGCCGAGAACCCCATCGATGCGATATGGCCGGACCAGCCACCGCCACCGGTCTCGCCGGTCGCGACGCACGACATACAGTTTGCGGGCCGTAGCTCCGCCGACAAGCGCGCCGATGTGGGCGCCGAGCTCGTCGCCGGCGGCGCCGCCGCGGCCGTGCTCACGCAGCCGGATTCCATCGCCTGGCTCTTGAACGTTCGCGGCAGCGACATCCCCCACAACCCGTTGCCCTTGAGCTTCGGCATCGTCCACGCGGACGGCAGCGTGGAGTTGTTCATCGACTCGCGCAAGTTGCCGCAAGAGGTCGTCGCGCACCTCGGCAACCAGGTATCCGTGTCGGACCCCTCGGCGTTCGCGCCGGCGCTCGATCGCCTGGCTGGCGCGGAGGGCAGGGTGCGCGTTTGCCCGCGCACTGCGGCGGCCTGGATCTTCGACCGCCTGACGGCGGCGGGAGCGCGCATTCAACGCGGCGACGATCCGTGCAGCCTGCCCAAGGCCTGCAAGAACGAGATCGAGCTGGAAGGCGCCCGTGCGGCGCATCGACGCGACGGCGCCGCGCTCACGCGTTTTCTCCACTGGATTTCAGAGACCGCGCCGCGCCAGGAGGTCACCGAGATATCGGCCGCGGCAACCCTTGCGGACTTTCGGAAGGACGGCGAGCACTATCGCGGCACCAGCTTCGAGACCATATCGGGGGCCGGACCCAACGGAGCGATCGTCCACTATCGCGTTACCGAAGCGACGAACCGACGCGTCGAGCCGGGCTCGCTGTACCTCGTGGATTCCGGCGCTCAGTACCTGGACGGCACGACGGACGTCACCCGCACCGTTGCGATAGGCGAGCCCACGGATGAGATGCGGGACCACTTCACACGAGTCCTCAAAGGCCATATCGCCATCGCCACCGCCACGTTTCCGGCGGGCACGACCGGCGCGCAGCTCGACACGTTGGCGCGCCAGTATCTATGGCAGGCCGGCCTCGACTACGGGCACGGGACCGGGCACGGGGTTGGCAGCTATCTTTGCGTGCACGAGGGGCCACAGCGCATTGCCAAAGCCGGCAGCTCGGCTCCTTTGAAGCCCGGAATGATCGTCTCCAACGAGCCCGGCTACTACAAGGAAGGCGCCTACGGGATCCGCATCGAGAACCTGGTAACCGTGGTCCGCATGGACGACGTGGACGGCGCCGAGACCGAGCTCCTCGGCTTGGAGACGCTGACCCTCGCGCCCATCGACATCAACCTCGTCGTCCCATCCATGCTCGACCAGGCCGAGATCGACTGGCTGGACCGCTACCACCGCAGGGTCCGCGAGGTGATTGGTCCTCTTCTGGAAGGGGCGGCGCGGGCCTGGCTCGAAGAAGCCACGGAATCCGTCGAACG
>JBHICL010000197.1:0-6230 GCA_046759605.1 Alphaproteobacteria bacterium
CCCGCGGCACCTGTCGAAGCCGAGCCGGCCGAGGCGGCGCAGGGTGGCCTGAGCCCGACGACCTGGATCGTCGGACTGATCGTGATCGTGCTCATCGTTCTGGCCATCTTCGCGTTGACCTGAGAATTCCGTCTCGCGCAACGCCTACCGCTTGACGGAAGACCGGCCCGGGCCGAAACTGACATAACTGACCGCCTCGGGGGAAAATACAGACGACATAGAGACGTTGACGGCCTTCGGGCACGGCAACCTTTATTCGGGGAGGGAGTGATCATGCCCACCGTGTCGATGACGGTGAACGGCAACGCGGTTTCGGCGGACGTCGAGACGCGCACTTTGCTCGTTCAATATCTTCGTGAAAATCTGAGACTGACCGGCACGCACGTCGGCTGCGACACCAGCCAGTGCGGCGCCTGCGTTGTCCATGTCAATGGTAGGTCCGTCAAATCGTGCACCGTTCTGGCCGTGCAGGCCGAAGGTGCCGATGTCACCACCATCGAAGGGCTCGCCAGCAACGGCCAGCTTCACCCGATGCAGGAAGCATTCCGTGACAATCACGGCCTCCAGTGCGGGTTCTGTACGCCCGGTATGGTGCTGAGCGCGCTCGACCTCGTACAGAACAACCCGGATCCCAGCGAAAGCGATATCCGCGATTGGCTGGAGGGAAACCTCTGCCGGTGCACGGGCTACCACAACATCGTCAAGGCCATCGCGGCCGGCGCGAAAGCGATGAGGGGGTGAGCCATGTCGGAAACCGGAATTGGCGCGAGCGTCAAGCGCGTCGAGGATTTTCGCTTCCTCACCGGCGGCGGAACCTACACCGACGATATCAACAGGCCAGGGCAGAGCTACGCCTACATCCTCAGGTCACCCCACGCACACGCGCGGATACGCGGTATCGACACGGCGAAGGCCAAGGGAGCACCCGGTGTTCTGACCGTGCTCACCGGCGACGACGTCGCCGCCGACGGGCTGGGTGGCAATCCCTGCGGCTTCGCACCCACCGGCGGCGGACCGCAGAACGCGCCGCCACGGCCGGTCCTGGCACAGGGAAAGGTGCGATATGTCGGCGACATGGTCGCCCTGGTCGTGGCCGAGAGCCTCGAGCAGGCCAAGGATGCGGCCGAGCTGATCGTCATCGACTACGAGGCATTGCCGGCTTGCATGGACACGGCGAGCGCGCGTGACGAGAACGCGCCTCAGCTGCATGACGAAGCGCCCCGCAATACCGTGGTCGAATGGCTCATCGGCGACAAGGCCGCCACCGACGAGGCCTTCGCCAAGGCCCATCACGTGACGAAGCTGGACTTCATCAACAACCGCCAGATCCCCAATGCGATGGAGCCGCGGGCGTCGATCGGTGAGTACGACGCGGGAAGCGACAGCTACACGCTCTATACGACCTCTCAGAACCCGCACATCACGCGGCTCTTGGTGGCGGCGTTCATCTTGCAGATCCCCGAACACAAGCTGCGCGTCGTCTCGCCGGATGTCGGCGGCGGGTTCGGCTCGAAGATTCCCCAGTACCCCGAGGAGGTGCTCGTCACCTGGGCGACGAAAAAGGTCGGCCGGCCGGTGAAGTGGACCGCAGAGCGATCGGAATCGTTCATGTCCGATACACATGGGCGCGATCACGTGACCCACGCCGAGCTGGCTCTGGACGAGAACGGCAAGTTCCTCGCTCTACGGGTGGAGAACATCGCGAATCTTGGGGCCTATCTTTCGACGTTCGGCGCGCTCAGCGCGACCTACCTCTATGGACCCGTCCTGTCGGGCCAATACGCCATGGAGGCCATCCACTGCTCGGTCAACGGGGTGTTCACGAACACGGCCCCGATCGACGCGGAGCGTGGCGCCGGACGCCCGGAGGCGACGTATCTGGTCGAGCGCATGGTCGACAAGGCGGCCCGGGAAACGGGCATCGACCGGGCGGAGATCCGGCGGCGCAATCTCATTCCGCCCGACCGGTTTCCCTATCAGACGCCGGTCGTGGTCCAGTACGACAGCGGCAACTATGCGCCGCTGCTGGAGGAAGGGCTCAAGGTCGCCGACTTCGAAGGGTTCGAATCGCGCAAAGCCGACGCGGCGGCGCGAGGCAAGCTTCGTGGTATCGGCATCTCTACGTATATAGAGATCTGCGGCCTGGCGCCGTCGAACGTCGCGGGAGCCATAGGCGCCGGGATCGGACTGTACGAGTCCGCCGAAGTCCGTTTCACACCCACCGGCTCGGTGACGGCCTACACCGGCGTGCAAGCGCACGGACAAGGCCACGAAACGACATTCGCACAGATCGTTTCGGACCGGCTTGGCGTGCCGCTCGAGAACGTCGAGATCGTTCACGGAGATACCGGTACGGTGCAGTGGGGGCACGGCACCTATGGTTCCCGTTCGGTGGCCGTGGGCGGCTCGGCGATCGCCGTGGCCTGCGACAAGGCCATCGAGAAAGGAAAGAAGGTCGCCGCGCATCTCCTCGAGGCGTCCGAGGCGGACATCGAATTCGCGGACGGCGCTTTCACCGTGTCGGGCACGGACCGTACCAAGAGCATCGGCGAAGTGATCATGGCGTCGTTCGTCCCGCACAACTTTCCGCTGGACGCCATGGAGCCGGGGCTCGACCAGCGCACCTTCTACGACCCGAAGAACTTCACGTATCCCGCCGGATGCCACATCTGCGAGGTAGAGGTGGACAAGGAGACCGGCGAGGTGGAGGTCGTGAACTTCACGGCGATCGACGACTTCGGAAACGTCATCAATCCGATGATCGTCGAGGGTCAGGTGCACGGCGGCGTTGTCCACGGCGTGGGTCAGGCCCTTCTGGAAAGCTGCGTCTATGACGAGAACGGGCAGCTCGTGACCGGATCGTACATGGACTACGCCATACCGCGGGCCTACGACCTCCCGAGCATAGAGGTCGGCTACAAGGTGACGCCCTCGCCGCACAACCCGCTCGGCGTCAAGGGTTGCGGCGAGGCCGGAGCGATCGCCGCGCCGGCGGCCATCATCAACGCGGTCACCGACGCGCTGGGAATCGATCATCTGGACATGCCGGCCACGCCGGAAAAGGTATGGCGCGCAATGCAGGCGGCCGCCGAATAGGGCCGAAGCAGGGAGGACTAAGCCATGTACGCGTTCAACTATCACCGCCCGGGCTCGGTCGCCGACGCCACTTCGGCCATCAAGAGCGCCGAGGATGGGAAGTTCCTTGCCGGCGGCATGACGCTCATCCCGACGCTGAAGCAGCGGCTGGCGAATCCGTCGGACCTGATCGATCTCGCGAACATCGGCGATCTGAAGGGCATTACCGATGACGGCAAGACCATAACGATAGGCGCTACGACCACCCACGCCGAAGTGGCGGGCTCCGAGACGGTGAAAGCCAAGATCCCGGCGCTGGCGCACCTGGCGGAATGCATAGGCGACCCGCAGGTGCGCAACTGCGGCACCATCGGCGGCTCCGTCGCCAACAACGATCCCGCCGCCGACTATCCCGCGGGGTGTCTCGCGCTCGCCGCCACGATCGTCACCGACCGCCGCGAGATCGGCGCCGACGACTTCTTCAAGGGTCTCTTCGAGACCGCGCTGGAGGACGGCGAGCTGATCACCGCCGTGCGCTTCCCGGTGCCCGAAAGGGCGGCGTACCAGAAGTTCGAGAACCCGGCGTCGCGCTATGCCATCGTCGGCGTGATGGTGGCGCGGACCGATGGCGGGGTTCGCGTTGCGGTCACCGGCGCCAGCCAGGACGGCGCGTTCAGGTCGTCGGCCCTGGAAGACGCCCTGGCGAGCAACTGGAGCGCCGATGCCGCGGCCGGCGTATCCGTTTCGGCCGATGGTCTCAACTCGGACATCCACGCCAGCGCGGAATATCGCGCCCACCTGGTCACGGTGATGGCCAAGCGGGCGGTCGCCGCCGCGGGCTGAGGCGGCGCACAGCCGACATCCCGGCCGGGGCTCGCGCAGGCCCCGGCCTTTTCTTATGCTGCCGCTATGTCGGGCGCACCACCGGATACCGGCCCGCGCCGACGACGTTGGCTCCGCGTCGTCCTCACGTTCGTGATTCCGATCACGGCGGTCCTGATACCCCTCGCGCTTCTGGCCGGCGGCGTCCTCGCCCTGTGGTCCTTTCGTCTGGCCGCCCTCGAGTGGAGCATCGTCCGGCTTGCCGACGCCCTCGACCTCGGCCCGGCGGAAGTGACGGTGGAGCGTATCGACACGACGAGCGTCCGCGTCTCCGGGCTGCGGATGGGCCCGAAAGGCCGCACGCGGATCGCTTCCATCGACATCAGGCACACCATCGAAGGCCTCCTGGCGGGCCGGGTCGATCTGGTTCGGGTCGAGGGTCTGAGACTGTCCGGCAGGCTCGATGAGACCGGCCTCGTCATCGCCGATCTCGAGCAGGCGTTTGCCGGCGATGGCGACGGCGGCGGCGCGACCATGCCCGTCCTCCCCGCCGAGCATCTGGAGGTCGTGGACGCCCGCATCGACCTCGATACGACCTTCGGGCCGATTGCGACAGCCGTGGACCTGGAGCTCGAGCCCAGGGCGGACGCTGCCCTGGGCACGAATGCAAGGCTCCGCCTGACGTTGCCCGAAGGCACGCTGGCCGTAACCGCCCAGGGCGTCGTGACCGAGGACGATCGAGAGTCGCTCGTGGCAGATCTGCGACTCACCGCGGAAGCCGCAGGGGCGGTCGTGGGAACCGCGATCGGCAAGCTTCGGGCAACCGCCGGGTTGGACGGGTCGATCTCCGGTCAGCTCGAGCTGGCCGACGCGCACCTGGCGCACGCCAGGGCCGAGGTTGCGGGTCTCAAAGGGATTGTGGACTTCGCCCGCTCCGCAGACCGGGTGCAGCGTATCGGCGCCGAGCTCACCTTCGAAAAGCTGGATACGGGCGAGCTCGCTCTTCGTCCGGGGCGGGTCGAGGTGGCGTTGGACGGCGCCGAGCTGACCGCTCACGCGGATCTGACGGCAACCGAAGGCGAAATCGATCTCGATATGAGCGGAACCCTGGGCGTACCGGCGCCCACCCTCGCCTTCGCCGCACGCGGCGCTGTCGACGCGTCCGCGCTCCGGCGATTTGCACCGACGCCAGGGCTCGAAGGCGCGATCGCCTATGACCTTGCCGGCACGGCCCGCGACCCGGCCGCGCTTCGGCGCCTGCGCGACGCGCCTCTCGCGACGTGGCTGCGGCATATCGGGCTCGAAGGCATCGTGGAGCTCGACGTGCGCGGCCTCGATTGGCCCGGCATGGTTGCCGGCGCGGGCATTGTTGGACGGTTCGCGGTCGCCGCCAGGGACGAGGAGGTGCTCATCGACGCCGTTGAGGAGACGCGGCTTCGCATCGAGAACCTGGAGCTCGACCCCGCCGCATACCTGCCGCCACCGCTGGCCACGGCTTTCACGGGACCTGTCGTGATCGACCTCGAACAGGCCCTCGCATTGCTGATCGCGCCGCGACTCGACGGCTATGACGTCGCCGTTTCCGGTGGACTGGGGTTCCCCGAGACCCCCTTCGATCTACGCGTCCAGGCGGACGCTCGTGTCGCCCTCGAGCCGAACCTCCAGGTCGCCGCGGTCGAGCTGCCGTTCCTTCTCCTGGCTGCGAGCGGTCTGAGAGGCCCCGCCGGGCTCGAGGAAGCAGAGATCGTTGCCACGGATACGACGTGGAAGGAAAACCGCGCATCCGGTCAGCTTGCCGCGGTCCTGCGGAGCGCCGGCGCGTCGATATCCGGTGTGGAGGCATCGGCGTCCACCATCGAGATCGATACCGGTTTCGAGATGGATGCAGACGATTTGACCGTGCGGCCGGGCGCCGCCACTCGTGCCACCCTCTCCGGGGTCAAGCTGCCCGGATCGTTGACCCTGGCCGGGCCTCTCACGATCTCGCTCGACGCCGGCGCGGACAACGTGGTCCGCGTCCCGCTGGGCGGCGACCCGTTCGCTTACGAGCTTGCCCTAGCGCCGATCCGAGTTGCCGCGAAGCTCGCGGCTGAGACTCCGGTGGACATGACGGCGGAGCTCGAGGGTCTGAGACTTTCCGGTGGCGGCGACGCGCATACGCTCGCATTCGAGGCCACGGCGGAGCTTCCGGTATACGCCCTGCGGCTCGCCGGCATCCAGGGGCGGTTGGCCGTCGCCGACCGGAAGCCACAGGGCGAGCTGAGGATAAGCGAGATCGCCCACGGTCACTTTCCACCGCTCGTGGTTCCGGTCCGAGCGCTCGCGTCTCTACG
>JBHICL010000198.1:0-6213 GCA_046759605.1 Alphaproteobacteria bacterium
TGGAAGATGGCCGATCCGGCCTTTATTACATTACCGCTGGAGCACGAAGCCGTTCAGCAAGTAGTACACGCGTTGATGACAGGACCAGTCGTGGCCGAGGGGTATCTGGCACACCGGACCCTTCGACAACATGACAGCTATGACCCGGGGCATCGTTCCCTGGGGATCCGGTTCGTCGGCCTGGCGTTTGGGTGTGGTCCCACGTGTCTGAAATAATACCCGTCATACTCTGCGGCGGTTCGGGAACGAGGCTGTGGCCCGCGAGCCGGGAACGGTATCCCAAGCAGTTCCTCAGGCTCGGCGGTGAGCCCTCGCTGTTCGAGCAAACGCTTCGGCGCGCCTGTACGCTCTCTCGCGCGCGGGATATCGTTGTCGTGACAAACGAATCCCTACGCGTGCCGGTTGAGGACCAGCTCGCGGTGGTTGCGGGATCGGTGCGATGCCACGTGTTGCTCGAGCCGGTCGGCCGAAATACGGCGGCGGCCTGCGCTTATGCGGCCTTCTACTGCCTCGAGCGGCTGGGTGAGACGACTCTCTGGATCCTTCCCTCGGATCATTTCGTGGAACACGAGGGCCCGCTGGAAAAAGCGCTCGGTCAGGCCACCGGTGCCGCGCGGGCAGGGCAACTCGTGACTTTTGGGATCCGGCCGAGCCGGGCGGAAACGGGCTATGGCTATATCCGTGCCGGTCAGCCGCTTGCCGGCCACGAAGGAGCTCTTGCGGCGGCTGAGTTTATCGAGAAGCCGCCCGCGGCGTTGGCGCGGGAAATGATCGCCTCGGGACATTACCTCTGGAACAGCGGCATGTTCGTTATGGAGGCGCGGACACTCCTGGCCGGTTTGGCAACGCACGCAACGGACATTCACGAAGCCGTTCGCGTCGCCTATGACCGTCGAACGCAAGAAGCGCCCACTCGTCTCACGCACGATGCCTACCAACACGTACCCGCCGTTCCCGTGGACAGGGCGGTCATGGAAAAGGCAGACAACCTCGCCGTCGTTCCCTGCGACATCGGATGGTCCGACGTGGGCTCGTGGCACAGCCTCTGGGAACTGCTGCCGCACGATGAAGCCGGTAACGCGATTCTGGGCCACGTCACTGTCGAACGATCGCGCGATTGCATCATTCACGCCGAGAGTCGCCTCGTGGCTTGCGCCGGCGTATCCGATCTTGCCGTTGTCGAGACCCCGGACGCGATCCTGGTCGCCGATCGCCGTGACGCCGACGGGTTGCGCCGGTTGGTTGCGTCACTCAAGACGGCTCGATCGCCAGAGGTCGAGGCACCCGCGACCGAACACCACGGTTGGGGAGCGGTGACTTGCGTCGCCGTCGGCGACGCTCATGAAATTCGGGAGATCCATGTCGAACCTGGCCAGGCCGCACAGATCGTCGCAAGTCGTGATGAAGAGCTCTACTTGCTCGTGGCCTCCGGGAACGCGCTGATCGAGAACATGAAAGATCGCCGCGAGCTGCGGCGCGGTGAGGCGGTTACGCTTGGCGGCGGATCGTCGAAGCTGGTCGTGCGCAACGCCGGGGGCTCGATCCTGATCCTCGTCGCGACCGCGTTAGTCGCTTGTGGCGCTCGGCGGTAGCCTCGCCTCGAAGTATGGGAGCAAGGCGGGCTGCGGCTTCATTGTCTTGAGGTCCTTGGGACGCATGAACTCCGCCGACACGATCTCACGGTGGTCTATGAAGATCTCGGGTTCTCGATCGAGCTCGATCTCGAATACGGAGGTGTGGGAGTTGTGGTAGTTGGTTTCTGTCGCGTACTCGATTGCCAGCGTCAGGTCTTCCGGCCGTACGCTTATGCCGACCTCTTCTTTCAGTTCCCGGGCCGCGGCAATGGAGCTGGGTTCATTGCGCCGAATGAATCCACCGGGCAGGCTGTAGCCTTTCAAGTAGGAATTCCACACGATAAGCAACCGCCCGCCGTGCCAAACCGCGACGTTCGCACCGCGAGTGTGGGGCCGGGCCACGAACCAGTATGCCTTGAGCAGGCCAAATGCCAGGCGATACAAGCGTTGGATCAGACGGTCCAGCGGTCGTCCCGTTCTTCTGGTCTTCCGTGAAATCATCCGTTTCGATCCTGAGCGCTTCCTTCAACCGCCCGGGCGGCCCGTCCCTCTGTTCATGCATGCGAACGGTGCTCTCGAGCGTTCTTCTAGATGGTTAACGCGCGATGAATCATCAACGAAATGTTTTGATCGCCGGCGCCTCGTCCAGTATCGGGGTGCCGGTCACCAAGCGGTTCGTCGGGGCCGGTGATGCCGTGCTTGCCACGTATTTCACACACAGATCCAAGTTCTCCGGTCTCCTCTCTGGTGGCGAAGGCGAACTGGCCGTGGCACAGCTTGACATCACGAACGCGGACTCCCGCGGGCGATTTGTCAGGGAAGAAGTACCAGCCTTCGCGCCGCTTGACGTGGTTCTGCTGTTGGCCGGCTATCTCCCGGGGGAAAGTCTTGCCGATTACGATGATGCCAAGATCGAACCTGTGATGGCGATCAATTTTGTTGGGCAGGCGCTATTGCTGAAGCAGCTTCTGCCCCTGCTCAACCAGGATTGTCACGTCATCATGATGTCGTCTATCGCTGCTCAGCGCGGTAGTTATGACCCCCTCTATGCGGCCGCGAAAGGTGCTGTTTTGCCGTTCGTGAAATCGATGGTCCGGGCGCTGGCGGGGAAGGCTCGGATAAACGCCGTGGCTCCGGCCTTGATCGAGGGCTCGACGATGTATGATGACATGGCGCCTGAGATTCGAGCAAATCATCGCTCTTCGACTCCCACGGGCAAGCTGGTTCAGACCGAGGATCTGGCCTCGCAGCTCTTCGATCTCTGTCAGCCGCATTGGCGCAGCCTCAACGGCGCGTGCATCGATCTCAACGGTGGTCAATATTTGCGCTGAGTCAGGGCCACGACGCGCTCAGATGCGACGGATCAAGCAGTCCTGGTTCCGTTCCTTGAGCTGCGAGCAGAGCGACTGGGCCGCTCCCCTGGAAGGCAAAGGTCCGGCCAGGACGCGGTAGTAGGTTCCCTGGCTCAGCTCGGTGCGCCATACGCGCATGCCGAGCGCGCCGAGAAGCTCGCTTTGTCGCTGCTGCAGCCGCGTCCACTCGTCCGCCGCCGAGGCGCGGTTGCGCAGCGATGCGACCTGTACGTACCAGTTCGTCTCTTCCGGCGCTTCGGCCACGGCGACCACCGTCGCGGATGCAGGTGTCTGCTCGCCCTCGGGGGATGTGATTGCCCCTGCCGGCGGCGTGGCGAATGCAGAGGGTTCCTGATCCGTTTCGGATGCGGGCGCGAGTGTCGATCGCGCCGCCAGCTCCGAAGACTCGCCCGCCGCGGGCTTCAGTGTTGGTTTTTCGACGTTGAGCGGAGTTGGTACCGCTTCGACCGGGGTCGTTTCGGCCACTTCCTGGCGTCCCGCCGACGTCGGGTTTGGAACGGCGGAAACCTGCCTGGGCTGGGTCTTCTGCTGGAGAGCGGGCAGGGGCGCGAGTTGGGCCGTCAGGTTGCTGACCGCGGCCACCTTGCGGGCATGGTCCCTGATGCCACCGAGCACGGCATAATAGCCGAGGTTCCGCTGCACAGCCGTTTCATCCAGGTCGATCCGCGCCATGCGCGCAGCCTTGTCGGTGTCGCCCGCAAGTCCATAGGCGAGGGCGAGGTTCTGTCGGTGACGGGCGGTGGCCCCGGGCAGGGTCACGGCCCGCTCCAGCAATCTTATGGCCTCGTCGTGCTCGCCGCTCAAAGCGAGAGAGAGACCGAGGTTGTTCGTGAGCCGCAGCTCGTCGGGAGCCAGCGCCAACCCCATCCGGTAGCTGTCCTGCGCTTCCCCCGGCTGCCCAAGCATGTCGTTGGCGACGCCGATGCCATTGTATGTCGCGGCGTCCTCCTCTATGGCCAGGGCTTGCTGGAATTTGGCCAGCGCGAGGTGGGGCTGGTTGAGTCCCGTAAGCGTGTTGCCGAATCCTCGCAAAGCGACCGCGTTGTTGGGATCCAGCGCGAGGGCGTCCGCCCACACTTCGGATGCCGCTCGAAATTGGCCCAGTTCGTTGAGCGTCCCGCCCAGCTCGATCAACGGTCGTGGGTCCTCCGGGCTGAGTTTGTGCGCTCGCTTGTAAATCGGGATCGCGGCCACGGGATCGCCCGCCTGGCGCGCGGAGTCAGCGATCCTCAGAAGGGACGCCGTGTCCCCGGCCAGCTGGCCCGACTCAACCTCGGGGGGCGTGCTGACACATGCGGCGAGCAGCAGGCTCGCGAGGAGCGCAGGTCCGGGGGCGATGCGGTTCCAGAAAGCCATGTGATCCTAGCCTGATACGGTCGCGACGCTGGGCCATGCTATGGTGGAGTAGGTTAGCGGACTGTAACTTTCGGACCCTTGTCATTCAAATACCAATGCCATCGGGCCCGTCCTCGAGGCGCCGCCGGCTCTAGTGGGTGACGGTCCGGCGACCGGCGGATCTGGTCATCAGGTTCACCTCGCACAGGACATGGTCCACGTCCCGCTCGTTATCGCTCAACGGAAGCGCCACCGTACATAACCTCACGAAACCGTCGGACGAAGGGAAATCGTCCATATTCTGCAGCGGCCGGCCCAGGCGAGCCACCTCGCGGCTCAGGTCGACCACCCACTCCGCGACCATCGTCGCGCAGTCCGAGCCTTCATCGCCCGTGATCGGAAGGTCAGCCGTTGGATAAGGGTGGGACCCGGAGAGGCGAGCTTCGATCTGGTGCAGGTCGCTTCCGCAGCGAATAATCAGGCTGTTCGGCCACCGCCGACCGACCACCTCGTGGTCGATATCGGACCGCGATGGGAACCGCCGACCTTTCCTCAGGCAGTCCCAATAGCCGACGACGCCGTCATCCGATGCTGCGTTTTGATCCGTGGTCGTGTCTTGCCGTGGCGGGGATGCCGTTTGCCTGTGTCGAAGGTCGATGCTCAGCAGCGACGCCGCCGGCGCCGGAGCATCGGCCGGCTGGCCTGTTCCAACGCCCCGCCAGGCGGTTTCATCCCGGTTGCGACGCACCATTCGTCCTCTCCGTTTTGTCCTCCGAGACACCGTCTCCGGAAAGCTCCTTCTCTTCCGCGAGACAGTGGCAGACGCCACTCGAGAGATTGGCGGCGAGGCGAGGCAGGTAGTCGTACAGGGCGTCGGCAAGTACGTCCCGCATGCTTTGTCCGGTCAGCGCCGAGGCGAGCTTCAGGCGACGGAGCTGCTCCGGCTCAAAGCGCACGGTAAGCCGCGTCGCGCCTTTGCCGCCGCTACCGCCCGCGGTCTTGTGGGGGGGTGGCTTGAAGTCGGCGACGAGGCTCGATGCACATGGTGAAAGCGGGTTGGTGTTCATCACATGCAGCCGCGGGACGAAGCCTGTCGGCGCCGCGTGACCCTTGCGGACGAGAAGCGTGCTGGAGAGCGTGGCTGGCTTTCCGGTCATGCCGGGTAACTCCTCTCGAGGCTACGTGTTCCGAAGGGCCGGGGTGCGCGAACGCCCGGGTGTGTCGGTGCGAACATCGTGCGCCGCCGCGTGCTCTCGAAGCGCGTCGAAAGGTAGTCCCAAAGCCCGAGGATCTCGGTCGTCGAGCGCGAGGTCGGCTTGAGTTCCATCACCGTGCGCCCATCGATCATGCTGGCCGCGAACTCTGTCCTCTGGTGAACCGTAACCGGCGCGACGGTGCCATGCTGCGACAGTGCGATCGCCGCCTCCGCGGTGATGCGCGCGCGTGGCGTGGCCGCGTTCACGGCGAAGACGAGCGGCTTGTTGGCGCGCTCGACGATTTCCACCGTTGCGCCGGCGGCGCGCAGATCGTGGGGACTCGGCCGCGTCGGTATGACGATCAGGTCCGAGACCTGAACGACATTCTCTATGGTGGCCGTGATGGCTGGCGGGGTGTCGATGACGAGCAGCTTGACGCCCAGACCGCGCATGTGTTCGAGATCCTGGCTCAAGCGGGATAGAACGCAGTGAGCGAACGACGGCGTCTCGGCCTCGCGTGCGTTCCACCACTCCGCGAGACTGCCCTGGGGATCGGTGTCCAACAGCGCCACCGGGCCCGCGTTCGACAGCTCGGCCGCGACGGCGACATGTCCGGCCAGGGTCGTCTTGCCCGAGCCGCCCTTTTGTGACGCGAAAGCCAAGACCCGCATAAGTCACTCCCGTTGCTTGCCGGTGCCGGTGGTTCGTCCGCCCACCGACGAGACACACATGGGC
>JBHICL010000199.1:0-6209 GCA_046759605.1 Alphaproteobacteria bacterium
ACGTACCAAGACAAGCGCGCCGCGGGGACGGCACCCGGGCCAAGCTTATCGACACCGCCCTCGGCCTGTTCGCGGTCCACGGCTACGACGGTGTCACCACCCGCATGCTGACGAACGGCGCAAGGGCGAACCTGGCCGCCGTCAACTATCATTTCGGCGGCAAGCGGGGCCTTTACCACGCTGTCATCGCGGACATCGCGCGACGGGTGCGCGCGCGCCTGGCGCCGGAAGCGGCGCGTTTGGAGACGGCGATCGCCGATTCGAACGGCGAGCACGAGGCCCTGCGCCGCGCGGCGGTGGGCTTCTTCCGCGCGCTCATCACCGGCTTTATCGGCGAGGCGAGCCAGCGGCCCATGGTCGGCCTGGTGATGCGCGAGTACGCCTCGCCCACCGACGCGTTCCCCGTGCTTTACGAGAACGCCGTCGAGCCGCTCCACGGCGCAGTTTCCCGGCTCGTCGCGGCCGCGCACGGGCGGTCCCAGCCCGACCGGCAGGACATCACCGAGGCGCACGGGCTCATCGGCATGTGCATCTCCTTCGCGATCGCCCGGGTCGTCCTGTGCCGCCGCCTGAACTGGGAGGACTACACGCCCGAACGGGTGGCGCGAATCGCCGAGACGGTCGCCCGCATGGCCGCGGGCGCCCTGGGTCTCGCAAACGCGATGGAGAGGAACGGGCATGCGACCCGCCGCCCGTGAATGGCTCAAGCGCTTGGCGCTGGTCCCGCCGGTTCTGATCGGCGTCGCCATCGTAGCCGTGGCGCTCAGGTCGCGGGACGGACCCGAGCAGGCGCCGCCCCAGGAGCGGGCGACCATGGTCCGCGTCATTGCCGTGCCGCGGCTTACGGTGGTGCCCCGCGCCATCGGGTTCGGCGTGGTCTCGCCCGCGAAGAGCTGGGCGGCCATCGCCGAGGTCAGCGGCGAGGTCGTCGAGATCCATCCGCGCCTCAAGAGGGGCGCCATCCTGCCGGCCGGCACGGTCCTGCTGCGCATCGACCCCATCGACTACGAGCTCGCCCTTTCCCGCAGCGACGCCAGCATTCGTAGCGGCGAGGCGGAGCTGGAGGAGATCTCCGTAAAGGAGAGAAACATCGGGCGCGCGCTTGCGATCGAGCGGCGTGCGTTGGAGCTTCGTCAGCGCGATCTGGAGCGCGTGCGCACGCTGCGCGAACGGGGCGTGGCTTCGATCTCCGCGGTCGACGATCGTGTGAGTGTACTGCTCGAAAACGAGCGGCGAATACAACTGCTGGAGAACGAGCTCGACCTCATGCCGGCCGAGCGCGACGTGCTGGAAGCCAAGCTGGCTCTCTACCGGTCGCAGCAGGAGGAAGCCTGGCTCGACCTGCAACGCACGACAGTGCGCTCGCCCTTCGACCTCAGGCTCAGCGCCGTTCACGTGGAGCGCACCCAATACATGCGCGAAGGCGACGCCCTCGTCGAAGGCGATGGCATCGAATCCGCCGAGGTCGAGGCCCAGTTCCCCATGGACAAGCTTGCCGCGCTGGTGCCCCGGGACGTGGACCCGAGCAGCCTTACGACCGCCGCGCTGGCCGACGTGGGCAGACTCCTCGATCTCAGCGCCGTGGTGCGGCTCGAAGCCGGCAACCTTGTCGCCACCTGGGACGCCACGGTGGCGCGTGTGAGCGACCGGCTCGACCCGAGGACCCGCACGGTCGGTGTCATCGTCACCGTGCCGTATCCCTTCAAGCAGATCGTCCCAGGGCGCCGTCCGCCGCTTACGAAGGGCATGTTCGTCGAGATCGAGCTGCGCGGCCAGTCGCGCCCGGATACGCTGGTGGTGCCGCGCGCCGCGCTGCATCAGGACGCGAGCCCCCGTCCGGTCGTCTATGTCGCCGGCCCCGACGACCGGCTGGAGCGGAGGCCGGTCACCACTGGGTTGACCGTCGCCGACTTCGCCGTCGTCACGGACGGGCTCGCGCCCGGCGAGTTCATCGTCGTCTCCGACCCCGTGCCGGCAATCGAGGGCATGCTCCTCGACGTCACCGTGGACGAGGCCGCCGCCGAGCGCCTCGCCGCCGAGGCCACCGGTGGGGGACCCACGGGATGATCGCATATTTCGCCCGGCACCCGACCGCCGCGAACCTGTTGATGGTGGCGATCCTGGTTCTCGGCGCCGCCGGAGCGACCACGCTCAACCGCGAGACCTTCCCCGACATCCCGGCGGACGAGGTCGAGGTGCGCATCGACTATCCCGGCGCCGGCGCGGGCGAGGTGGAGGAAGCCGTCTGCCGCCGCATCGAGGATGCCATCGACGCCGTCGACGACATCGACGAACTGCGCTGCGAAGCGCGCGAAGGCCGGGCCGTGGCCACCGCCGTCATGACCGAGGGCGGCAACTTCGACCGTCTGCTCACCAACGTGAAGACCGAGGTCGAGGCCATCGACGACTTCCCGGCCGAGACGGAGCCGCCGACGGTACGCCAGCTGGGTCTCGAGGAGTTCGTCGCCGCCATCGCGGTCACCGGCCCCATGTCCACCCGCAACCTGAAGCTCTACGCGGAGGACCTGAAAGACCGGCTCGGCCGCATCGAGAATATCGGCGAGATCGCCCTCAAGGGCTTTTCCGACAGCCAGATCCGCATCGAAATCCCGGCGCTGATGTTGCGCCAGTACGGCCTGAGCGTTGCCGACGTCGCCCGCACGATCGGCAGGCAGTCGGTGCGCCGGCCGGCCGGAACCATCGAGACCGGCGAACGGGACGTGCTGCTCCGCTTCGACGACGAGCGTCGCAGCGCTCGTGAATTCGTCGACCTGGTCGTCGTCGGCGCGGCGAGCGGGGCGGAGATCCGCCTGGGCGATATTGCCCGCATCACCGACCGCTTCGAGAAGGACGAGGAGAAGATCGTTTTCAACGGGCGGCGGGCGGCGCTGCTCGAGGTCAGAAAGTCCAGGGAGGCGGACACGCTCGAGGTCATCCGGGCGGTTCGCGCATTCCTGGAGCACGAGCGCGGCCTGATGCCGCCCGGGGTCGAGCTGACGATCACGCAGGACATATCGAGCATCGTCCACGACCGTCTCACCATGCTGCTCGAGAACGGCGCCCAGGGTCTCGCGCTGGTGCTGCTTACGCTCACCCTGTTCTTCGCCCTGCGCTTCGCCTTCTGGGTCGCGCTCGGGCTGCCGGTGGCGTTCGCGGGCGCGCTCTTCGCCATGGCGGTCATGGGGCTGTCCATCGACATGATCACCATGGTGGGCCTTCTTATCGCCGTCGGCATCCTGGTCGACGACGCCATCGTCATCGCGGAGAATATCGCCAGCCATCACGCGGATGGCGCGCCGCCGGTGGAGGCGGCGATCCGGGGAACCCGCGAGGTCGCAACCGGGGTGCTGGCCTCGTTCGCGACGACGGTCCTCATCTTCGGCCCCCTGGCGTTTATCCGCGGCGAGATCGGCGACATCCTGAGGGTCATGCCCGTGGTGCTGATCGTGGCCGTGTCGGTCAGCTTGATCGAAGCATTCTGGATACTTCCCAACCACTTGCAGCATAGCCTCGGCAAGGCGGCGACGAGGCGATCCCCCCGCCTGCGCGGGCGCGTCGAGGCCGCCCTCGGATGGCTGAGAGAGCGCGTGGTCGGCCGTCTCGCCGATGCCGCGGTCGCCTGGCGGTACCTCACCGTGGGGCTTGCGGTGCTGCTGGTTCTCGCGTCGGTGGCAGTGGTCGCGAGCGGATTCCTCAAGTTCCAGGCTTTTCCGGAGCTGGACG
Source organism: Alphaproteobacteria bacterium (assembly GCA_046759605.1). GTDB lineage: Bacteria > Pseudomonadota > Alphaproteobacteria > UBA6615 > UBA6615 > JBHICL01. The sequence continues at coordinate 3,724 of JBHICL010000199.1, forward strand.
GCGACGTCATCGAAGCGCGCATCCTGATGCCGCCGGGGACTCCCATCGCGCGGACCGAGTCCGTTGCCGACGATGTGGTCGCCGCTCTCGGACGGGTCGAGAGGCAACTCCCGCCGGGTCGCGCCGGGCAGCGAGGAGTGGTCCGCAACGTCAACGTCCAGTTCAACCGAAACGTGGACGCCTTCGAGACCGGCCCCCACGTCGCCACGGTCACGGTGGACCTGTTGACGGCCGAGCAGCGCTCGGCGCGCCTGGACGATATACTCGGACGATGGCGGGAGGAGGTCGGCGTCGTCCCCGACGTATTGGCCGTCAAGTTCACGGACTTCACCGTCGGGCCGGGCGGCAAGCCGATCGATATCCGCCTCCATGGTGACGATCTGGCGGAGCTGGGCGCCGCGGCGCGCGAGCTGCGCAACTGGCTTGCGAGATACCATGGCGTCGCCGACCTGAGCGACGACCTGCGCCCGGGTAAGCCGGAGACGCGCATGGCTCTCCGGCAGGGCGCGGTGGCCCTCGGTCTCGACGCCGAGGCGGTCGCAACCCAGCTCCGAGCGGCGTTCTTCGGCCGCACGGCGTCCGAGATTCAGGTGGGACCGGAATCCTACGAGATCGACGTCCGCCTGCCCCCGCGGGACCGCAACAGCCTGGCCGACCTCGAGGACTTCACGGTAACGGCCCCCGATGGCGACCAGGTCCCCCTGGGCGCCGTCGCCACGCTGGAACTGGACCGCGGTTATGTGCGCATCAACCGGATCGACGGGCGCCGCGCGGTGACCGTGCAGGGCGAGCTCGATCGCAAGGTTGCCAACGCGGGCGAGATCGTCGCCGACACGCGAGCCCGGTTCCTGCCGGAGCTCTCGCGCCGCTTCCCGGGCGTCGCGGTTCAGTTCGAGGGTCAGGAGAAGGAAGCGGGAAAGACCGCGGCCTCGATCCGGCGCGGATTCCTTCTCGGGCTCGTCGGCGTGTTCCTGCTGTTGAGCTTCCTGTTCCGCAGCTACACGGAGCCGTTGGCGGTCATGGTCATGATCCCCATGGGGCTCGTCGGCGTGGTGTGGGGTCACGTGTTGATGGGGCTGGAGCTCTCCATGCCGAGCATCGTGGGCTTTGTGTCGCTGGCCGGCGTGGCCGTCAACAACTCCATCCTCCTCGTGGACTTCACGCGGCGCGGCATCGCCTCCGGCAAGAGCGTAGAGGCCGCCGCTCGCGAGGCCAGCCGCCGGCGTTTCCGCCCCGTGCTCCTGACCTCGCTCACCACCATCATGGGGCTCCTGCCGCTGCTCACCGAGAAAAGCCTGCAGGCGCAAGTGCTCGTCCCGCTCGTGACCAGCCTTGCTTTCGGCATGCTCGCCACCACGCTGCTCGTCCTGTTCGTCGTGCCCGCGCTCTATGCCATTCTCGATGACCTGGGTTTCGTCCGTGCGAGCCGTGTCGCCCCGGCCGTCGCGCATTCTTGAGTGAGGAATATTGCGAGTTCGTTGGCGAATGCGTCCGCGTGTCGTAGATTGCTGCCCGGAGGGCAAGCTTGAAACATCCGTCCGACACCTCCGGGCACACGATCCGGTGCCCGAAGTGCGATTTCGAGAACCGTGAGGGACGCCGCTTCTGCTCAAACTGCGGCGCGGCCCTGTCCTCGGTTTGCCCGGCCTGTGGGTTCGTCAACGAGCCGGAGGAGAAGTTCTGCGGCGGCTGCGGCGTGGCGCTTGCCGCTGCAGAGACGAGTGCCGCGCCCAGCGCGCCTGGGGAGGACACAGCCGCGGCCCCGAGCGACCCCGAACGGCGTCAGGTGACGATACTTTTCTCCGACCTCTCGGGGTTCACGGCGCTCAGCCAAAGCCGGGAGCCCGAGGAGGTGCAAAGAATCGTCAGCCGCCATTTCGAGGTCGTGGATGGGATCGTGACCGATTTTGGCGGCACGATCGACAAGCACATCGGCGACGCGGTGATGGCCTTGTTCGGCGCGCCGGTGGCGCACGGCAACGACCCCGAGCGTGCCGTCCGGGCGGCGCTCGCAATACAAGACGCGATGGCGTCTCGGGGTCCTGACGTCGACGAGCCGCTCGAGGTTCACATCGGTATCGCCAGCGGCCAGGTCGTGGCGAGTCGGGTGGGCAGCGACATACACCGCGAGTACACCGTGACGGGGGAATCGGTGAACCTGGCGGCGCGCCTCGTGGAGCTCGCCGCGTCCGGCGAGACGCTCATCTCCGACGCAGTGCACCGGGCGATCGATGGTCTGGTGGATGTCGAGGAGGTGCGCGACGTCTCCATCAAGGGCGTGGACCGGCCCATCAAGGTGTGGCGGCTGCAAGGCCTGCGCGATGCGCGAGCGCCCGGGCACGATCGCCCCCTCGTCGGGCGTCGGGCCGAGCTCGCTCAGTTCCGAGGTGTGCTCGAGAGCTGCCGCGAAACCGGTCTGGGCCAGGCCATCTACGTCCGCGGTGAGGCAGGCATCGGCAAGACCCGTCTCGTCGAGGAGTTCGCAA
>JBHICL010000200.1:0-6193 GCA_046759605.1 Alphaproteobacteria bacterium
GATCTGGTCTGCATCGGTATCGTGGCCGGTGAGCATGATGATCGGAGACTTGACGCCCCCGCGGCGCATCAGGCGGCAGACCTCCCGACCGTCCATGTCCGGCAGGCTCACATCGAGCACGATGGCGTCGTAGTACTCGTTCCTCGTCGCTTCCAGCGCCTCGGCGCCCGTGGCGGCCTCGCCCGTTACGAACTCCTCGTGCAGGCGAAGCTGCTCCGACAGCGACACCCTCAGCGCATCGTCGTCATCGACAAGCAGGATCTTCTTGCCGACCGTCATGGCACACCTTCCTCACCACGTTAGCCATCCACCTGAACGCCGCGCCAGAAGGCCACGTGGTCTCTTGTGTTTTCGGCGGCTGGCTTCGGGTCCGGATAATACCACGCGGCGTCATCATTTTCATTGCCGTCAACGGTCTCGGGGGGAAAGAAGGTGATGCCCTCGACGCTTTCGTACTTGTCGCTCTCGGCAAGCACGGCGCCGTTCCAGGTGGCTTTTGCCATCGATTCCTCCTTCGCACGGTAGAATCGGCCGCCCCGTCACCCCCGGGCCCGGTTGTGCAGGATTTCGTGCCTCGTTGCCGAAACACCAATCAATTCAGCGAGAGGCGAGGATGTCCACGTGGCCCACGGTCACCGAAAGGCGGCCCGCCGCGGCCTGTTCCCGCCGCGTGGCAAGCCACGCGCGCGCTCGACCCTGATCCGCCGGGACCTGCCGCTTCGTCGCCGTTTCAACGAAGCGAACGAGAGCGTTCAGCATTTCGCGGTCCCCGGTGCCGACGTTCCAGGTTGTCGGCGCCGTGGCGACGCCATAGCCCGCGGCGGTTAAGCGATTGATTGCAAACGCCCCCGCCCGGACTCCAAGCGCCGGGCCAAACCCCTTGTCCGCCATCAGATCGCGGTGGAAGAGCTCGCCGATCCAGGCATCGTCCGCATGCGATGGATGCCACCGGAGACGGCCGTCCACCGTGAGAGCGAACAGCGCGGGCCGCCCGAAGGCGGCCCACGCCGCGATCGCCCGGTCCGCCCACTCCGACGACACGAGGTCGAGCAAAGCCGCCCCCGTAAGGCCATCGAAAACGGCCAGGTCGAGCGATCCCAGCTCCGTTGCCAAATTCAACCGAACCGGCTCGAGGGTGATGCGGCACTCCGGGCCGCTTATTATCAGCCCGGATCCGTCGCACTCTGCCTGCCAGCCCAGCGATCGCGCCCAATCGCGATACCGCGCCTTCGAGCCACGAAGCAGGCTCGAGTCCCTGTCGACAACGGTCCAGCGCTGATGGCCCGCGAGCAATGGCGCCAGCTCGCGCACGTTGTTCCCGGTTCCCGTGCCAAGGTCGAGCAGGCGGACCACCCGCCGGCCATCCCGGCCACGGACCGCCGCGGCGAAGGTCGAGGCGAGCGCTTTTGCCCGCCCCGTCCGCCGTGCCGCCGCGTCGAACGGCGCCCGCAGGTCGAGCCACCCGACGGCAAACGAGCTCACTTGGCGACCTTGACCAGCTCGGAGCGGAAGCGATCGACGGAAACGTGCCACCCCCTGAGCTCTCGCCGCCGTCGCCGGGCTCCCGCCGCAAGCGTCGCCCGTAACGACGGCTCGCCGATCGCACGACCGAGAGCCTCGCTCAACGCGGCGACGTCCCCGGGGGGTACCAGCAAGGTGGCGTCCTCCGGCGCTATCTCCGGTACGGCGCCGCCCGCACTGGCGACAACGGGCAGTCCTCGCGCCAACGCCTCGTCTATGACCATGCCATAGCCTTCGTAGTGGGAGGCTAGCACGAACAGATCGGCGCCATGATAGGCCGCCGCCAGCACGTCGTCTCCGGTTTCACCGCGCAACCGCACCCTGTCCCCGAGCCCCAGCCGGGCCACCAGGGACTTGACGGCAGCCGCGTTGGCGCGGTGTCGGCTCAGACTGCCATGACATTCGAGACGCCAGTCCAGGTGCCGCAAGGGCGCCAACGCCCGAAGGAGCCCGCGATGGCCCTTCCGCGGCACGACGCTGCCAACGGTCAGCAACGTCAATGCGCCTTCACCCGACCCGGCCGCGAGCGGCGCCGGGTCGACACCGGGGGCGACCACGCCGATTGCGGCACGTGGGACGCCGTACTCCGTTGCCAGGATCCCGGCCGTGTGCTCGCTGGTCGCGATGACGCGCGCCGCGGCTCCCAGGGTAGCGCGTTCCGCTTCGGCCAGCCGGTGCGCGACTTTGAGCGGTAGGCCGGTTTCACGCGACGCCGGATGATGGACCAGGGCCACAACGCGGACCCGGTCTGCTCCGTGCTCCATCGCCGAATCGGCCGCGGCCAGGCAAAGACTGTCGATCACCGCTAATCCCCCGGTCGCCACCATCGCGAGGGCATCGGCGACGGAGCCCCGCGCCGCGGCATCCGGATCGGGGAATCGACCGGCCAGCTCGTGCACGTTGACGGCAAGGCCGACGCTCTCGAGACCGCCGATCACGCGCCTGTCGTAGCGGTATCCGCCGGTCTGCTGGTCGAGCGGTCCGGCAACGAGGAAATGAACCGGCTCGGTCGGGATGGCCGCTGCCACGGTACGGCCTAGCCGAGCGGTCCCTCGAACGCGGCCCAGGCGCGCGGTGATTCGCGAAGGCGCACGGCCAGGCTGTCCAGCCCGTCGGCATGGGGTCCCAGCTTACCCTCGGCAACGGCCCGCGAGAGACGGTCGTGGATCTCGCGGGCGAGAAATTCGGTTGTAGTGTTCTGCCCCCGGAACTCGGGCAAATCGTCCAGGTTGCGGTAGTCGAGCCCGTCCAGGACCCGACGCAGCGCCGTCATCGCCAGACCGATGTCGACCACCAGGCCGTCCGCATCGAGGCTCGCCCGATGGAACACCACCTCGACCTCATAGGTGGCGCCGTGCAGTTTCTGTGCCGGTCCGAACACCTCACCCTGGAGGCTATGGGCGACCATGAAATGATCCTGAACGGCAAGGCTGTACATCATGGACGGCTCCTCCACGTCCTACCGGTATCGGATCACGTGGCATAGAGGCCCGGGCCCTCCCGCAAGCCGGGGCATGGTCTCGGGCAGCTCATCCAGCGCGCTCGTACCGGAGAGCAGAACGTCATAGCGCGCGTCGGCCAACAGCTCGAGGGCCAAAGCGAGTCGGGCCGCGCGGCTTCGTCGCGAGCGGCGCGCGGCTGAGATCGAGCTGACCTGCGACGATACCAGGCGCAGCCGCCTGGCGTGGAACTCAGCCCCCAGCGGCGCCGGCACATTCTCGTCCCCGTACCAGCTCATCTCCAGGATCGTGGCCTCGAAACCGCCGAGCGCGAGGGCGGTCGACAACCCTTCCGGCGTGCCGCTCGCGTGCACGACCAGGTCCGCCTCGCCCGGCGCATCGGGCGGCATCGCAAAAGAGACGCCCAGGCGACGGGCGATACCACGTCGGTCCGGATTGATGTCGATCAGCGTCACCTCCGCGGCCGGAATCCCCGAGGCCACGACGGCGAACAGGCACCCTACAACACCGGCGCCGACGACCACGATCCTGTCGCCCACGCGCGGTCCACCGTCCCAGAGACCATTGACCGCGGTCTCCATGTTCGCGGTCAGGCTCGCCCGCTCGGTCGGAATCTCGTCCGGGATCGGAGTGATGGCGTCCGCCGGCGCGATATAGCGATCCTGGTGCGGGTAATGACAGAACACGCGACGGCCGACCAGCGCCTCCGGGCCGCCCGGTCCCAGCGCCTCGACCACACCAACCGAGGCATAGCCATACTTGACCGGGCCGGGAAACTCACCGTCCTGGAAGGGACAGCGCATCGTTGCATACTGAGTTGGCGGCACCTGGCCGTTGAAGACGATGGCCTCGCTGCCACGGCTCACGGCACTCGCGAGCGCCGTCACCATCGCCTCGCCCGGACCGGGGTGGGGAAGAGACGTCGTACGCAGCTCGCCGTGTCCGGGCCTGGCGATCCAGAATGCCGTTGCGCGCGCCCCCGCTGATGGGCGATCAGTCATCCAGGATGCACTCGAACAGAACGTCGTCGGAAAGGGTGAAGCGGCGCACGGGTGGCCGCAATCCACGTGAAGGATGATCGATCTCCGCGAGGTTGATACCGGACTTGCCGGAGCCGAGGATCAGGGGTGATACGGTAATCTGGAGCCGGTTCAAGGCGCCAGCGGCGAGGAAGCGAGACACCGTTACGCCGCCGCCCTCGATGAACACCGCCGCCAGTCCACGACGTTCGAGACAGTCCAGCACCGCAAATGGATCGAGGCCGCCAAACTCCCGCGACCGGCGCACGCCGACCACCTCGGCCCGGCCATGCTCCGCCGCCCCATCGGCCCGGTCCTCGGCACACAGCAGAAGCGTTGGCGCCTCCGGCCCGACGAAAAGATGATACCCCTCGCCGAGCGACCGTTCCGTGTCCAGCACGACCCGGGTCGGGTGCTCCCCGGCCACGTGACGCACCGTAAGACGGGGATCGTCGTGGTAGACGGTCCCGGCTCCGACGACGACAGCATCGAAGAGCGCCCGCATACGGTGGTTGTGCTCGATATCCGCGGCTCCCGTCACGTAGCGCGACGCTCCGTTGGCGGTGGCGATGCGGCCGTCGAGGCTTTGCCCCAGGTGAGCGACAACGAACCGGCCTTGCGCCGCGCGCTCGACGAGCGGCAGATAGATTTCCAGCACTGGCGAATCGGCGACCGCCGCGACCGGAGCGGGCGTGAACGGTCTCTTCGAACGCCTCGCTTCGGTCAACTCGAGAATTCTCAGCCAGTCCTCCGGCTCGCGCGCCAGCTCTACCTCCATAAAGGCCGAGATGCACCTCGGTTTGTGTCTTTCGAAGATCGTGGTTCAATATTAACGGGTGTCACCAGAGTTCAGGGACATTTATAGCGGATGAGCGATACGCATCGGACCCACGACCAGCAAGACCTCCCCCTGCCGGCCGCCCTGCGGTCGGTGGAGCGGGTTCTCGGCGATCTGCGCCGTGGCACACCCGTCGTCGTACAGGGCCGGCAGGCGGCCTTCCTGGTGCAGGCCGCGGAAGGCGTCAGTCGGGAAGGTCTTGCGCGGCTCCGCGCGCTAAGCCGCCGTGGACCGGTCCTTGCACTTTCGGCGCGCCGGGCGCAACGCCTTGGTCTCGCGGGCGAGCCGACAGGCGCCGTGCGCTTCGCGCTCGCGGGTGGCGTCACCGCCGAGGCCGTCCAACAGATGGCCGATCCCCTGTCGGCGCCGCCGGAGCCGCCGCCTCAGCCCCTGGGGCTCAGTCGTGTGGAACCCGGCGGTCTCGACGCGGGCGCTGTCGAGTTGACCAAGCTTGCCGGGCTGCTGCCGGCCGCCGTGATCGCCCCGGTACCAGGGGAGCGGCTGTCGTACCTTTCCGCCTGGGCCGCCGCCGAAGGCCTGCTGATCGTGGAGCTGGACGATGTCTTCAACTTCCGTGAGGCCGAAGCGCGATCGCTGCGGCGGGTGAGCGAGGCTCGGGTGCCGTTGGCCGATGCGGAGGACACTCGCGTCGTCGCGTTCCGGCCGCCCGACGGCAGCCGCGAGCACCTGGCCATCGTCATCGGTGATCCCCAACCCGAGGAACCCGTGCTTGCCCGCATCCACTCGGAGTGCTTCACAGGCGATCTGCTCGCCAGTCTCAGGTGTGATTGCGGCGATCAGCTCAGAGGAGCCGTCGCGGCCATTGTCAAGGCAGGCGGCGGTGTCTTGCTCTACCTCGCCCAGGAAGGCCGCGGCATCGGCCTCGTCAACAAGCTGCGCGCCTATGCGCTACAGGACAGCGGCCTGGACACACTGGATGCGAACGAGCAGCTCGGCTTCGACCCCGACGAGCGTCTCTATCTGGCCGCCGCCGAGATACTGCGTCGGCTCGGCTTCGAGCAAATCCGGCTCATGACCAACAATCCCAACAAGATGACCGCACTCACACGTTGCGGCATCCGTGTCGTGGACCGGGTCCCACACACATTTCCCACGAACCCGCACAACGCGCACTACGTGGCCACGAAGCGGCAGCGCGGCGGGCACATGCTCTGAATTTCCCCAAAGCGCTCGCGGCGACCCGGCAATTTCTGCCGACCCCGCCCACCCGGTCCACCGTTTTCACCCGGGAACAGAGCGGTAAGTGGCTGAAATTCAAGGCCGGTCGTTTGGCACTCCGCTTGCTTGAGTCTTCCCTGGAAACCCATGAGCGTCACAGCGGAAACAGTCAACCA
>JBHICL010000201.1:0-6190 GCA_046759605.1 Alphaproteobacteria bacterium
TCCGCCGCTGCCACCGCTGGAGCTACCGTCGCTGCCGCCGCCGCTCCCGCCGGAGTCGCCACTGCTGGAGCCGCCACTGCTGGAGCTGCCGTCGCCGCTGGAGCCACCGTCGGTGCCGAGCCGATTATCCTTGTCAGTATCCAACGACCTTTTAGCCACTACCGTCAGACACTCTCCCCGCTGCTGCCTGAGAAACAACTCATAGTCGGGCAGGAGTGAACACATGAGTTCTATTTCTTCGGCTGTAATGATAGAGGGAGTAGTGCTGGATGCATTTCCAGGAGCTTTCGCTAACTGCTCGGATGTTTCGGGCCGGTTTGTTGATGCACTACTGGACAGAATGTGCCCTCCTCCCATTGGAGGAGGACTCTCGGGATAACCAGCAGAGCAAGCTCCTAGCATCAGGATTGTAGAGAATCCAAACAACGTTCTATTGCAACTAAGTCTCGAAGATTTTTTGCTGAACACGACTAACCGCTTTGCGTTGAATTCCCTGGCTTCGCTTCAGTCGAGGACCAGTGCCGTTCAACAACTACAGCGTTGTCGTCCTCACAAGAACGAAAATTCCTGCATAAGTCGGGCGATCGAGGGTTACTTCACAAATAGACGGAGGCTATTGGCATAACACCCCAGGGGGTTTTTCTCGGAGCAATAACCTCGAGTGGTATTTCCCCTGTTTTATCCAAAAGTTCGTCAATTTATGAGCAAGAGAAAATCGACTCTGATGGAGTTATGTATTCTGAGAATGTGCTCACCACAGGGGTAGAAGGCATCGCTCTTGCGACTGTGGAGATCGCGCATGCAGGCAGGGCCGGCCCTATCGTCGCCGGTGGGCCGCTCGTCGAGCCGCACGAACGCGGTTTCAGGCTGGTTCCCCCGCGCGCTGGCTGCGGCTAGATTTGGTGCCGGCCCTGGCCAGTGGAATAGGTGAGAGGGACCGGTGCAGGCTGAAAGCATGCTCACCCGGCATCAGATCGAGCAGTACCGGGAGGCGGGCTACCTGGTCGTCGAAGACCTGCTGACGCCGGAACAACTCTCGGAGCTGCGCCGGGTCACCTATGACCTGGTGGCCGGCGCACGAGGCCTCACCCGGAGCGACAAGGTCTATGACCTGGAGGACAGCCACCGCCCGGAAGCCCCGCGCGTGCGGCGCATCAAGAAGCCTCACCGCCTGGACGACCTGTATTGGCAAACCGTGCGGGCGCCGAACGTCGCGGCGATTCTGACCCAGATCATCGGCCCGAACGTTCGCCTCAACAGCAGCAAGATCAATCTCAAGGCGCCCGGCTACGGTGCGGCGGTGGAATGGCATCAGGACTGGGCGTTCTATCCCAGCACCAACCAGAACATCCTTGCCCTCGGCGTGATGCTCGACGATGTGGATGAGGCGAACGGCCCCATGCTCGTGCTCCCGGGCAGTCACCGCGGCCCCATCCACAGCCACCACGACGCCGACGGCTTCTTCTGCGGCGCCATCGATCCGACCCGCGGCGAGCTGGATTTCACCCGGGCGGAGATGGTCATGGGCCGCGCCGGGTCGGTGTCCGTCCACCACGTTCGGCTTGTCCATGGCTCGGCGCTCAACACCTCGGCGAGGCCCCGGGCCATGCTGCTCTACGAGGCGCGAGCGGCCGATGCGTGGCCGCTCATGGGCGTCGGCGATTTGGATGAGTTCAATGCGCTCATGATCTGCGGCCAGCCCATGGAGCCGCGGCTCGAGCCCGTGCCCGTGCGCATGCCGGTGCCCGTTCGCGGCGAGCCCGGGTCCATCTACGATTATCAAAGCGCCGCCGAACGGCGTTACTTCGACGTCTACCGGGGCGAATAGCCAGAATGTTGGCAGGTAAAGCCTTAGGTTTGTCTAGGTAAGCGATTGTAATTCAATACTTTCCCTGGACAGATCATTCCAGGTGCAGGGTCCCGCCGGGAACGAAGGCGCTGAAGGCGAAGGCGAAGCTCACGTCGTAAGGCACGTCCTCGAGCCCGCTCGCCGTGCGGCGCTGCACGGTCACGTTGCCGACGTCGCGGCTCTCGGCGATGACCCGGGTATCGTGAAGGGAGTTCTGGCCCGGCTCCCATGTGAGAACCAATTGGCCACTCTCGATCCTGCCTCTCTCTTTAAGCAGCTCGACCGTCCAGGCTTCGTCGCCAACCACGACAAGGCGGGCGAGCGGCGAAACCTCGCTTGGCAGATCGAAAGGATAGCGCTCACGGGCGAGGGCAGGCGGCAGGCTGTCCGTGCCCGCGTTGCCCGTGAGGCCGTAGGGACGAGCGCCGGGATCGTCGGGCACCAATACTCTGCCGTCGGCCGCCCGGTCGCGAAACCTCGATAGGGATTCGAGCCGCGCCGGCAGGGCCTCGAGGCGCCGGCCGGTATGCTCCCCGATGATCGCCTCGCCCAGGAACTGTTGCCACCAGCTCTCGGTTCCCCTGTCGTAGATCACCATGTCGTAGTGGCGCAGGCGGCCGGTATTGCTGAACTCCAGCACTTTGCCATCGAGCCTGCGGTCGTAGACGACGCCCGAATTGCACAGGGGGCAGTAGGTCACCAGGATCGGCACGCCGCCGACCTCGTCGTGCACCAGCTCATGGTAAAGCAGGATGCGCAATGGGTAGGCGCGGAAGTCCCCGTTTATGCCGACGCTCAGCACCGGTTCGAGTGGGCCCACGTCCATGACCTCGGCGACGGGTGCGAACTTCGGCTGGTAGATCGTGGGGAAGGTGTCGCGTCGCGGCAAACCCGTGAAGATGTCGCGGAGATGGATGGAGCGCTTGCCGAAGTCCGTGAGCGGAAACTCGCGCTGGAGATGGAAAACGCTCTCAGCGGCGGCGGGCGTCGCCCGGGGAAAGGCGACGACCACCAGCGCCAGGGCAAGCACGCCGATGAACTGCATGCGCCAAGGGTACCGCACCGGGGCGGCCGAGACAGTTCACATTCGTGTTGGCGGCGCCCGTGGCCTGGCGGAGCTTTCGTGGCTCACGGCAACGTGGCTCGCTATGAAAACGAGAAAAGGTGACTATACTCACGTTCGTGGCCCGCCGACGAAGGTGGCGGACCCACAACAGGAGGAGAGTCCATGGCAAAGTATCTACTGATCGAGTCCCGTGACCCCTATGAAACCAACGACGTGAATTACTACTACGACCTCGCCAAGGGTCTGGCCGGTCAGGGTGACGACGTGACCCTGTTCCTCGTCCAGAACGGCGTCCTGTCCGCCCGCGTGAAGGCGCGCTCCGGTGGCCTGGTCGACGTGGCCAAGAGCGGCGTCCAGGTCCTGGCCGACGATTTCTCGTTGCGCGAACGGGCCATTACGGAAGACCAGCTCGTTAGCGGCGTGAAGCCGGCGCCCCTCGACACCGTGATCGACCGGTTGGCCGAGGGCGCCAAGACCATCTGGCACTGAGGAGGGTGTCATGGCCGACAAGAAGACACTCACTTTCTCGATCATGGACGCGCCATACGAAAGTTCGCGTTCGACGACCGCGCTGCGGCTCATGGATATCGCTGCTCGGCGCGGATACAACATCAACGTGTTCGCGTACGAGGGCGCCGTTGCCGTGCCCTTCGCGCGCCAGGAGCCCCACCCGAACGCGGTTCACGGCCGTGACGTGGAGCAGGAGAACCATCCGCTCCCCAAGGACTGGGTGACGGCCATCATGGAGGAGGCCGAACGCAACGGCGGCAAGGTCGACTGGGTGAACTGCGGCCTGTGCGTCGACGAGCGCGGCGTGGGCGAATGGGTGGAAGGCGTCCGCCGCGGAACCCCGGCCGACTTGTGGAAGCTGGCCGAGGAATCCGACAACACGCTGATCATCGGCACGAGGTGAGGGCGTCATGAAAGTACTGCAGGTCATCGAGAGCGCATACCGCGCCACACTCGAGGAGCAGGACGACACGGTCGTCTGGATTACCCACGCCATGAAGGGGGCGGGCGCCGATCTGAACGTGCTCCTGCGCGGGAACGCGGTGAACTACGCGGTCCTGGGCCAGGACGCCTCGGGCCTGGCATTCGGCGCGTGGAAGCAGACCGAGCCGCCACAAATCGCGGACGACATCGCCGCGCTCATTGGCAAGGGCGTCGCCGTCTACGTCGTCGATGAGGATGCCGTCGAGCGCGGGCTCGGGAGCGCCGAGTTCGTTCCCGGGGTGGAGCGCATCCCGCAGGCCGGGATTCCGAAGCTTCTGGGCGAGCACGACCAGGTCTGGCACTGGTAATTCCTGGTGCTTGTTAGCGGGTTGCGGTTGTTCATTCGTGTTGCGTCTTAGGTCTTGCGCTCAGCCCGCGGCGGTCGGGTTGAGCGGCGACGGCCGTTCGCGCTTCTCGAGCGGCCGATCCCGGTGGACAAGGCTGACAGCCCGCGCGGACCTATAACCCTGGCCGGCGGTCGGCGCGCCCGAACGGGCCCTCGGGCAGGTGAACATGGAAGCCACCGCGGTTCTATTGGTGCTGGTCGCGGCCCTGCTGCACGCAGGCTGGAACGCGTTGGTGAAGCTCAGTGGGGATCACCTGCTGCTGCTGGCCGTCCTGCACGCCAACTCCGCCATCATTGCGCTGTTGTTCGTGCCCGTGCTGCCTCTGCCGGCGCCGGCAAGCTGGCCCTACCTGGCTGCTTCGGTGGTTCTGCACGTGGGCTATCTCCTGTTCCTGGTGGGCGCCTACCGGCACGGCGATCTCGGGCACGTCTATCCCCTGGCACGCGGCTCGGCGCCGTTGCTGGTGACCATCGTGTCCCTGACGATCCTGGGAGAAGGTCTTTCGGCGCAGACCCTGGCGGCGGTTCTGATCATCGCGTTCGGTATCCTGGCTCTCGCGTTCCACGGCGGCGTGTCGGTGCTCAAGGAACGCGAAGCCGTCGCATATGCGCTAGGCACCGGGGTCTTCATCGCCGCCTACACCGTTGTCGACGGCGTCGGCGCGCGGCTCGCCGGCAGCCCCCATGCCTATGCGGCATGGCTCTTCACCCTCGACGGCCTGTGCTTCATCGTGCTCGTGATCCTCTGGCGAGGGCGCGCGCTCTACGCGACCTGGCGGGCCGACTGGCAGGGGGCTCTACTGGGTGGCGCCATGTCGCTCGCGGCCTATTGGCTGGTCATCTGGGCGATGACGCTGGGGCCAATCGCGCCCGTCTCGGCGCTTCGCGAGACCAGCGTGATATTCGCGCCGATCATCGGTGCTCTCTTTCTGAAGGAGTCGTTCGCTCGGCGACGGGTCGCGGCGGCCGTGGTGGTGGTCGTGGGCGTTGTACTGCTGCGCGTTTGAGCCAGGATCATCTCCGCCTTTCACATGTTCATCCAGCGGCTGCGCACAGAATTATCCCCGATGGTCGCCTGAAGGCGTGGTGTCATGCACGACAGACCCTTTTCGGCTCGGCGCCCAGCGCGTCCAGGGCGGCTTATTCACAGCGGGGATGTTGGCTGCTGGTGGACAAGCGGAGAGAAGCGTGGACGACCCCCAGGGCTGTGCACACTTGCGAGGCATCTTCACCATCCGGGCGCTAGCACATACGATGGGAGCCCTACTGGAAGCGGAGGCGCGTCGAGGTCTTGATGTCGGAGGTTGATAACAGGGAGCGGACCGGGAAGGCCAAGGCCGCGGGCGAGCTGGATGGAAGCCGCCCTCCGCTCGAGCTCTTCGCCGCCTGGTATAAGGAGGCCCACGAGAAGGAGCCCGGTGATCCCGAGGCGATGGCCCTGGCGACGGCGACCCCGGACGGTCTCTTGTCGGCGCGCATGGTTCTGCTCAAGGGTTTCGACGAACGCGGCTTCGTCTTCTACACGAACCTGGAGAGCCGGAAGGGCCGGGATCTCGCCGCCAACGCGCGGGCGGCGCTTCTGTTCTACTGGAAGTCACTCAGGCGCCAGGTGCGGATAGAGGGTCCGGTCGTCGAGGTGAGCGAGGAAGAGGCGGACGCCTATTTCGACACGCGCCCGCGACAGGCGCGAATAGGCGCTTGGGCCAGTCCGCAGTCGCGCCCCTTGGCGGGCCGCTTCGAGCTCGAGAAGCGTGTCGCCAAATACGCCGCCAAGTACGCCCTGGGGCGCGTGCCCAGGCCGCCCTTTTGGTCGGGTTTCCGGGTCGTGCCCGAACGCATCGAGTTCTGGCGTCATGGCGCGTTCCGCTTGCATGACCGGCTTGTCTATACGCGCACCGACCGGGGCGGCTGGCGAACCGAGCGCCTGTACCCGTGA
>JBHICL010000202.1:0-6173 GCA_046759605.1 Alphaproteobacteria bacterium
GCGGTTCAACACGTCGTCCATCGAATAGAGTTCCGAGGGGCTGATCCGCAAGGGACCAGACCGACCCCGCCGCTGGATGGCGCCGTAGCCTTGCAGCAAGTCGAATACTGTCGACTCGTAGACAGAGCGGGTCAGGACCCTGACGCCTTCCGCAGCCCCACGCGGGAAGATGTCACGCCCGAGGAGCGTGCCGGCGAACAACCGATATCCCGCCTCCCGGATCGCCTCCAGCCGCCGTAGTTGGAAGGCGAGCGCGGCGGACATCTCTTCAGCGCTGGGCTCCCCACCCTCGTCCTCGCTCGCCGGCAGCAGCAGCCGCGACTTCAGGTAGGCAAGCCATGCCGCCATCACCAGGAAGTCGGCGGCGATCTCCAGCCGAAGCCGGCGCGCTTCCTGGATGAACGACAGGTACTGCTCGGCCAGCGCAAGGATGGATATGCGGGTCAGGTCGACCTTCTGGTCGCGCGCAAGCGCAAGCAGAAGATCGATGGGCCCCTCGAAGCCCTCGAGGTTGAGGACGAGTTCATCGGAAGCGGCTGGCCGCATCGCGGGGTCGGCCCCCTCGAACGACGCAACGGCTTCTGTCGAAAGCTCGTTCTCCCCTGCCATCGCGCTTCAGCTCAAACCCGTTCCGACCACGATCAGCCGGATGATGAACTCCGCCGGCACACCGATCAGCCAGGCGAAGACGTTGAGATTAAGTCCGATCCGGCTCCCGATAAACGGCGGAATGAACAAGAGAGCCAGCAGGATGAGGAAGCCATACCGTTCGAGCCTGTGCAACGGGAGCGCCAGGGAGCTGGGCAAAAGGCCGACAGCCACGCGGCCGCCGTCGAGCGGCGGCAAAGGCAACATGTTAAGGACGGCCAGCACAACATTGATAATTAAAGAATTTCTTAGACTTTGCTGTACCCACAACGTCGTTATCTGCGGCAGCAGTACCGTCAGGTGCATCGCCGCCGCGGAGCCCACGGCAAGACAGATGTTCGTGACGGGACCGGCGGCGGCCACGATTGCCATGTCCCTCTTGGGCCGCCTGAGCCGGGCGAAGTTGACCGGCACGGGCTTGGCCCAGCCGAAGATGAACGGTACAGGCGAGATAAACAGCAGCGCGGGCAGAATGACCGTACCGACAGGATCGACGTGAGCCAGCGGGTTGAATGTGACGCGGCCCCTGAGCTTGGCCGTGTCGTCACCCAGGCGCCATGCCACCCATCCATGCGCCGCCTCGTGCAGCGTGATGGCGAACAGAATCGGCAGCACCCAGGTGGATGCCGAAAAAACAAGAGGGTCCAATCCAGGCAACGCCGTCCGTCCTCCCTACCGCCTCAAGCCAACAATTCGGCGAGCCGCGCCGCGAGCTGCCGCCGGTCCACCTCGTCCGGTGGCCGGCGCGTGGCCATGGCCCGCTGCAGCCGCTCCCACGTCTCCTCGCTCATCGCCGGAGCGACCGCCGCCACCTCCGCCATTTCTCCGAGAACGCCCGTGCAATGAAGCACGATGTCGCAGCCGGCGCCGAGAGCCCGCCGCGCGCGCGTCGTCAGGTCGCCGCTCAGCGCCTGCATCGAGATATCGTCACTGAGCAGCAACCCTTGATACCCTATTTCACGCCGGATCACCTCGTCGATCACGACGGCCGAGTGGGTGGCGGGCCGATCCGGATCGATCGCCGAATAAAGCAAATGGGCCGTCATGGCGATAGGCATCGTCGCCAGCGCCCGGAAGGGCGCGAAATCGACGGCGTCGAGCTCGGCGCGGCTCGCCTCCACGCGCGGCAGGGCGTGGTGACTGTCCACAGTCGCGCGTCCGTGCCCGGGAAGGTGCTTTATCACCGGCAGGGCGCCACCCGCCATCAACCCCTCGCACACCGCGCGACCGAGCCGCGCCACGATCTCGGGATCTCCGCCGAAGGCCCGGTCGCCGATGGCCTCCGTCATTCGCGGCCCCGGCACGTCGAGCACCGGCGCGCAGTTGACCGAGATACCCACGTCGTGAAGGTCCGCCGCGGTGAGTCGCGCGTTCGCCCGGGCGGCCTCGAGCGCGAGGTCGAGGTCCTCGCGCGCCAGCGCGCCGAACGCCGAGGCCGGTGGCGTTCGGCGCCAGACCGGCGGCCGAAGCCGGCAGACGCGCCCCCCTTCCTGATCGATAAGGACAGGCGCGTCGTCCCACCCCCCGGCATCGCGAAGCTGGTCCACCAGCCGCCGGACTTGCTCTGGGTTTTCGCAGTTGCGCTGGAAAAGAATGAAGCCCGCCGGGCGGATCTCGCGAAAAAAAGCGCGCTCGGCGCGCTCCAGTGACGTCCCGGCGCAGCCGAAGATGACCGGCAGTCGGCTCGGCCTAGGGCTGGACAACCAGGCAGCCTTGGTCCCTGGCCTTAAGCGCGGAGCAAAGCTTGCGTGCCGCCGCCTGATCGACGAGCGGCCCCGCCTGCAGCCGGTAGAACGTCCCCTGGTCCAGGTCGGCACGTTGAACGTTGAGCGTGAGACCCGCCAGCAGGTCATCGTGTCGCGTGCGCAGCTCGTTCCAGGCGCCCTCGGCTCTGGAACCGTCGCGTATGGAAGCCACCTGAATGCGCCAGCCGCTACCGGAACCGACGGCCGGCCGCACGCTGGACGGCTCTCGCCGTGGCGCTGTCGCCGCGACCTGTACCCGGGCCGGCGGCAGCGACTTGGCCACGGGCACCGGCTGCTCGGGCTCGGGCTCGATCTCCACCTCCGCCACCGGAGCGGGGGGGTCCGGGACCTCCGGCACCCGGACTTCGGCGGCCACCGCGGACTCCGCGGCAGGCGCCTCCGTCGCAACGGCTGTATCGACAATCGTATCGACAGTGGCGCCGGCAGCCGTATCGAGGGCCACAACCTCGACCTCCTCGGATGGTGCGGGCGCATCATCGTCTGGTGTCGCGGTCGCCACGGGGAGCTCCACCGGCGCCTCGGGCAGTGGGAGCAGTCTCTCGACCCGGCCTTCCCCTGGTTCCTGCGCCAGCCGCTCGAACACCAGCTTGTCCTGGTGTGGGATCTCGAGGCCGCCGGGCTCCTTCGGCCGCCGTTTCGTGTCGCCGGCCTCGGCGTGTATGATCGGGGTCGGTCCCGATCCGGTGTCCACACCCTCGTCACCACCGAACAACATCACCGCGCCCACCACCCCGAACGACACCGCAACGCCGGCAATGATTGCGACCGACACGGTACGTCCGGCCCACCTCGGCCTGGAACTCCTGCGACCGGCGTAGATCGGCCCGCCGCCGTGTGAGAAACGTTCGGTCATGACCGCAACTCCTCGACCGGTTCGACGCCCATGACGCGCAGCCCCGACGCGATCACGGTGGCCACGCCCGCGACCAGCGCCAATCGCGCGAGGGAAAGCCGCCGGTCATGGGACACCAGAAAACGCAGGCTGGCATCGTCCTTTCCTTTGGTCCAGAGAGTGTGAAACCCGGCCGCCAGTTCCTGCAGGTAGAACGCCAAGCGGTGCGGCTCATGCGATTCAGCCGCACTCTCCACCGTCCGCGGCCACGCCGCAAGACTCTTGATCAAAACCAACTCGCTTGAGTCGGTCAAGAGCGCGAGGTCGGCGGTGGCAAGGGTTCGAGCCGAAAGATCGGCCTCGGGGAACGCTTCCGCGGCGTGGCGCAACACCGAACGACAGCGGGCATGGGCGTACTGCACGTAGAAAACCGGATTCTCGCGGCTCTCCTCGGCGACCTTTACCACGTCGAAATCCAGCGGGGCGTCGTTTTTGCGTGTCAACATGATGAACCTGACCACGTCGCGACCCACGAGCTGGACCAGATCGCGTACCGTGACGAACGTTCCCGCGCGTTTCGACATTTTCGCCGGCTCGCCCGCCTCCAAGAGCTTGACCAGCTGGCACAGCTTTATGTCCAGGTCGGCGCGGCCCTCGCTCAGCGCCTTGACGCCGGCCTGCATGCGCCGCACGTAGCCGCCGTGATCGGCGCCCCAAACGTCGATCATGGCGTTGAAGCCGCGCCGGTACTTGTCGAGGTGATACGCGAGGTCGGTGGCGAAGTAGGTCCAGGCGCCATCGGACTTCTCGAGCGGCCGGTCGACGTCGTCGCCGAAGGAAGTGGAGCGGAACAGCACCTGCGGCCGCGGCTCCCAGTCCTCGGGCGTCTTGCCCTTGGGCGCATCGAGCACACCCTTGTAGATCAGGTCCTTCTCCCGAAGCAGGTCGACGACCCGCTCGACGGCGCCATCCGCGACCAGCCGCCGCTCGGAGGTGAAGACCTCGTGGTGAATCCCCAGCGCCGCCAGGTCTTCCCTGATCAGGTCCATCATCGCGTCGACGGCAAGTGTGCGGACCTGCGCCAGCCACTCCGACTCCGGCCGGTCGCGGAACGCCTCGCCGTAACGCTCGGCGAGCGCCCTGCCCACCGGGCGCAGATACTCCCCGGGATACAGCCCCTCGGGGAACTCGCCGATGTCCTCGCCCAGCGCCTCGCGGTAGCGCAGGTGCGCCGAGCGCGCGAGAGCATCCACCTGCGCGCCCGCGTCGTTGATGTAGTACTCGCGCGTGACCTCGTATCCCGCTTTCGCAAGCAGCGCGGCGAGCACGTCACCGACGACGGCGCCGCGGGCATGACCGATGTGCAACGGTCCCGTCGGGTTCGTGGAGACGTACTCCACGTTGACCGGCCGGCCACCGCCAAGCTCCGAGTCGCCATAGGCCAGCCCGGCCCGCAGAACCTCGCGCAGACGTTCGCGCCAGAAATCGTCTCTGAGGCGCAGGTTTATGAAACCTGGACCGGCCACCTCGGCGCTCGCGACCTGGGCATGCAGCCGCACGCGCTCGGCGAGGTCCGCGGCGATGTCCCCGGGCGGCCGCCCGGCGTCCTTGGAAAGGACCAGGGCGGCATTGGTGGCGATGTCGCCATGCGCCGGGTCGCGCGGCGGATCGACGGAGACGCGGCCGGTGTCGAGGCCCCGGGGCAAACGGCCCTGGTCGATGAGGCTCTCCACCTCCGCCACAACAACGTGACGAAAGTATCTGAAAAAATTCATACTTCGCCCTCAGACGGCGAGGAGCTGGCGGTGGGTGTCGAGGGCATAACCGTCGGTCATTCCGGCAATGTAATCGGCCACCACGCGCGCCCGTCCGGCTTCGTCCCTGCCGTCGGCGCGCGCCTGCCATTCGTCCGGCAGCAGGCGGTGATCGCCATGGAATATGGCGAAGAGGTCGCTTACGACCAGCCTCGCCCGATGCGTCATGCGGTTGACGCGATAGTGGCGGTACATGTGCTCGAAGAGGAACGCTTTGGTCGCGCGATCGGCGGCGCTCATGGTCTCCGAGAAGGCCGCGACGGGCGCGGACAGCCCGCGGATGTCGTCGACGGTCTCGACCCGCTCCGCCGCCAGGCGCTTGCGGCTCTCGACCAGGACGTCCGACACCATTTCGCCGATCATGCGGCGTATGGCCTCATGGACCAGGCGCGTACGATCGAGCCCCTGGTATTTGCGCGTCACCTCCTCGAACGCCGTCCCGACGAGGGGCAGCGGCATGAGCTGCGAGATCTCGAAAAGCCCCGCGCGAATGCCGTCGTCGACGTCGTGGGAGATGTAGGCGATGTCGTCGGCGAGCGCCGCCACCTGCGCTTCCGCCCCGGGATAGGTGTGCAGCTCGAGATCGTGCTCGGCCACGTAATCCGCGATGGGCGCGGGTACGGTCCGGTCGGCGGGCGCCAGCGGGCCTTCGACGGGACCGTTGTGCTTGACCACGCCTTCCAGTGTCTCCCAGGTCAGGTTGAGACCGTCGAACTCGGCGTAACGCTGCTCCAGCTTCGTCAGGATGCGCAGCGCCTGCGCGTTGTGATCGAAGCCGCCATAGGGCGCCATGGCCGCGTCGAGGGCCTCCTCGCCGGCATGTCCGAACGGCGTGTGACCGAAGTCGTGGGCGAGCGCCACCGCCTCGGCGAGGTCCTCGTTGAGGCCCAGGCCACGGCCGATCGTGCGGGCGATCTGGGCCACCTCGAGGGTGTGGGTCAGCCGGGTGCGGTAGTGGTCGCCCTCGTGATAGACGAAGACCTGAGTCTTGTGCTTGAGGCGCCGGAAGGCGCTGCAGTGGATCACCCGGTCGCGGTCGCGCTGGAAAGGACTGCGGTAGGTGCTCTCGTCTTCCGGATGCAGCCTGCCACGGCTGGCGTGGGGCAGCGACGC
>JBHICL010000203.1:0-6149 GCA_046759605.1 Alphaproteobacteria bacterium
TATGCCCAAGCTGTACGACTACCTGTCCTCCGGGAACGGATACAAGGTACGCCTTCTCCTCCATCAGCTCGACATCTCTTACGAACGCATCGAGCTCGACATCCTTCACGGTGCAAGCCGTACACCCGAGTTCCTGGCCAAGAACCCGAACGGCAAGATACCGACGCTCGAACTGGATTCCGGAGAGATCCTGTCGGAGTCCGATGCGATCCTCTACTACCTGGCCGACGGCACCCCGTTCCTTCCCGACGATCGCTTGGACCGCGCGCGGGTGCTGCAGTGGATGTTCTTCGAGCAGTACAGCCATGAGCCGGCCATCGCCGTGGCGCGGTCGATCCTGATGCACGAGGACGAGGCCGGTCCGCGGCGGGCCCTCTTGCCTGAGCTCGAGGAACGGGGCTACCGCGCCCTCGACGTGATGGAGGGCCACCTCACTGGCCGGACCTTCTTCGTGGGCGAGAGCTATACCGTCGCGGACATCGCGCTATACGCTTACACGCACGTCGCCGACGAGGGCGGCTTCACCCTCGACGGCGTCCCGGCGATCCGCGCCTGGCTGGACCGCGTCGCCGCTCAGCCGGGCCACATACCCATCACCCAGGGATGACGTCAGCTCCGGGCCGGCTCACCATTTCTCTCCGAACGGTCTGACGTCGAGCTCGAAGGTCCAGGCCGACCGCGGCTGCCTGGTGAGAAAGAAGACCGACTGGGCGATGTCGTTCGGATCGAGGAAGAAATCGTCCGGCCGATCCGGCATCCGCTGCCGCGTCCGCGGCAGGTCGATGACGCCGTCGATAATTACATAGGACACGTGGATGCCTTCCGGCCCCAGATGCCGGGCCATGGATTGCGCCAGATTTCTCTGCGCGGCCTTGGCCGAGGCGAAGGGCGCGAAGCGCGCCGAACCGCGGAGCGAAGCCGTGGCCCCGATAATCACGATGTTTCCCCCCTTGGCCGCGCGCATGTCCGGGATGACCTGCTGGGCGGCCACGAGACAGCCGAGCGTGTTGACGCGCCAGTCGGTCTCGAAATCCTCGACCGTCGCCTCCTCGACGTTCTTGAAGTGCCCCGCGCCCGCGTTGTAGACCAGGATCTCGACCGGCCCCAGCTCGCCCTTGACCCGGCCGAAGACCTCCGAAGCGCGAGCCACGTCGCCCACGTCATGGGCGTACGCCTTGGAATTCTCGATCTCGCCTTCGAGCTCCGCGAGGTAAGCCTCGTTACGGGCAAGCAGGGCGACGCGGTAACCTTCGGCCGAGAACTTCCGGGCGAACGCCGCGCCGTTCCCGGGACCGACACCCACCACTGCGCATACCGGACCGCTCATCTCTCCATCCCCCATGTCGTTCAAGTTGGCCGTGCCGGCACGACGAGCGCCACCTTGTCCGTGAATATTGAGATACAGGCCATCTCCAGTCAGCTGCTGTAGTACATCTGGAACTCGATCGGGTGCGGCGCCTGCTCGAAGGCCAGCACCTCTTCCTCCTTGAGCTCCAGGTAGCCGTCGATGAGGTCGTCGCTGAGAACGTCGCCCTTCTTCAGGAACTCGCGGTCCGTGTCCAGCGCCTCCATCGCGTCCCGGAGCGAGGCGCACACGGTCGGTACGTCCTTCAGTTCCTCGGGCGGCAGGTCGTAGAGGTCCTTGTCCATCGGATCGCCGGGGTGGATCTTGTTCTCGATGCCGTCGAGGCCGGCCATCAGCATGGCGCTGAAGGTGAGATAGGGGTTTCCCGACGGGTCCGGGAAACGGACCTCCACGCGCTTGCCGTTCGGGTCGGCGACGTGGGGTATGCGGCAGGCCGCCGAGCGGTTTCGCGCCGAATAGGCCAACAGCACCGGGGCCTCGAAGCCCGGCACCAGGCGTTTGTAGCTGTTGGTGCCGGGGTTCGCGAAGGCGTTGAGCGCGCGGGCGTGCCGGATGATGCCGCCTATGTAATAGAGGCACGTCTCGGACAGGTCGGCGTAGCCCGTGCCCGCGAACAGGGGTTTGCCGTCTTTCCACACGGACTGATGCGTGTGCATTCCCGAGCCGTTGTCCTCGAGCACCGGCTTCGCCATGAAGGTCGCCGTCTTGCCATAGGTGGCCGCGACCATCTGCACCACGTACTTGTAGATCTGCATGTTGTCGGCGGTGCGCACGAGGGTGTCGAACCGGAAGCCGAGCTCGTTCTGGCTGGGCGCCACCTCGTGGTGATGCTTCTCCACCCCAAGACCCATCTGGTGCATGGTCGTCACCATCTCGGCGCGCAGATCGGCCATCGAGTCCACCGGGGGCACCGGGAAGTAGCCGCCCTTGATGCCCGGCCGGTGTCCGAAATTGCCTTCGGGGAAAGCGTTTCCGGAGTTGTACGGCCCCTCCTCGCTGTCGACCTTGTAGAACGTATGGTTCATCGACACCTGGTAACGGACGTCGTCGAAGACGAAGAACTCCGCCTCCGGGCCGAAATATGCCGTATCGCCGATGCCGCTGGCCTTGAGGTACGCCTCGGCCCGTCTGGCTGCGCTGCGTGGGTCGCGCGAGTATGACTCACCGGTGGACGGCTCGTAGATGTCACAGAACAGGACGAGCTGGGGCTGCGCGGCGAAGGGGTCGAGAACCGCGGTCGCGGCGTCGGGCATCAGGATCATGTCCGACTCGTTGATGGCCTTCCAGCCGGATATCGACGACCCGTCGAACATGACGCCGTCCGCGAACGTCTCTTCGCCCACCGTCGAGGCATGCTGGGCCATGTGCTGCCACTTGCCCCGGGGGTCGGTGAACCGAAGGTCCAGGTACTGCACGTCGTTTTCCTCGATGAGCTGCATAACCTTGGCAACGTCGGACATGATGCTTGCTACCTCGTTTTTCCCTTGGGCGCCTCGGGGACGCCACGAGCCGGATCGTCCTGGCTCAAACCGCCTCCGTCCCCCGTTCGCCGGTGCGGATTCTAATCGCCTCGTCGACCGTGGAGACGAAGATCTTGCCATCGCCGATGCGGCCGGTCCGGGCGGCGTTCTGTATCACCTCGATGGCCCGGTCGACCATTTGGTCCTCCAGCACGATCTCGATTTTCACCTTGGGCAGGAAATCGACAACGTACTCGGCCCCGCGGTAGAGCTCCGTATGGCCCTTTTGCCGGCCGAAGCCCTTGGCTTCGGTAACCGTTATGCCCCTGAGACCGATCTCGTGCAGGGCCTCCTTCACCTCGTCCAGCTTGAACGGCTTGATGACTGCTTCGATCTTCTTCATCGGCTCACCTCGACCTGGTCGATGACCCGCCACGGCTACCGCGCCTGGTGGCGTGCAGTGCACGCTCCGTGCCAGGCGCCATGCCGCCGGAAGACGTTGATTATCCGCCCCGAGGCCGCGCCGCAAGGGGGGGCGTTGCGCGCGCTTGCCGAATCGCCAGGCAGGTTGCCCAACAATGAGGCGCGCCGGCGTACGTTTCTACAGCAGCTCCCTGATGCGTTTCATGGCGGTGACGATGTTCTCGACGCTGTTCGCGTATGAGAAACGCAGGTAGCCCTCGCCGAACGCGCCGAAGCTGGTGCCCGCGACCGTCGCCACGTCCGCCTCCTCCAGGATCCGGTCCTGCAGCGCGCGGGCGTCGAGGCCGGTCAGGGTTATGTTCGGGAACGCATAGAAGGCGCCGCCAGGGGTTCGGCAGCTGATCCCCGGCAGGTCATTGAGCTCGCGCACGATCACACGGCGTCTCTCGTCGAACGCGGCCACCATGTCGTGGGCGGCGTCCTGAGGTCCTTCGAGCGCCGCGATCCCGGCATACTGCGCCGAGGCATTGACGCAGGAGTGACAGTTGATGGCCAGCCGCGTCGCCGGCTCGACCAGCGCCTCCGGCCAGAGGCCGTAGCCCAGGCGCCATCCTGTCATGGCGTAGGTCTTGCTCCACCCGTCGAGCAGGATCAGCCGGTCCCGGAGGCCTTCATAGCCGAGAAGGCTCGTGTGCGGCCGCCCGTCGTAGGTCATGCGCGAGTAAATCTCGTCGCTGAGGATCGCGAGGTCGGGGTGCTTGTCGAGCCCGGCCGCCAGCAGATCGATCTCCTCGCGTGGGATGGCGCCTCCGGTGGGGTTGGCCGGCGAGTTGACGATCATGAGCCGGCTGCGCGGCGTAATAAGATCGAGGACCGCCTCGGCGTCGAAGGAGAAGTCCCGTTCCTCGAGTAGTGGAATCGGCACCGCCTTGGCGCCGGTGAACTCGATGACCGACTGGTAAATCGGGAAGCCGGGGTTGGGATACAGAATTTCCACCCCCGGTTCGCCGAACATCAGGATGGCGAAGAACATGGTCACCTTGCCGCCCGGGACGACGACGACGCGTCCGGGGTCGATTTCGACGCCGCGGTATCGTCGGATGTCCGCGGCCACCGCCTCGCGCAGGGCCGGAATGCCTGGCGCGGGCGTGTAGCCGTGGTGGCCGTCGCGCAGCGCCTTGACCGCGGCTTCGACGATATGGGGCGGCGTTTTGAAGTCCGGCTGCCCGATGCCGAGATTGATGATGTCCTTGCCCTGGCCTCTAAGCGCCTCGGCGCGGGCCAGCACATCGAACGCGGTCTCGGTGCCGAGCCGCGACATGGCGGCGGCGAGCTGTATCACCGGCGCCTCCCCTGGAATTCGCGCCGGCACTATGCCGGAGTGGGCTTGCGAAGGCAAAGGGGCCTCATGGTCCCGTCGAGTTTACCGCCGGCGCCGCCCGTCCTAAGCTTGTTCCCTTGCCCCGCGGGGCGGGGCGGCGCCTTGGAACGCAGGCGGTTCCAGGCGGTGTCGAGGGCATCGGGCGTTGGAGTTCAGTGATGAAAGGGGCGAACACGATACTGTCGGGGTACGGCACCACGGTCTTCGAGGTGATGAGCAGGCTGGCCGTCGAGCACGGCGCCATCAACCTGGGCCAGGGATTCCCCGACGAGCGCGGTCCGGCCGATGTGCTCGAGGCCGCGGCCCGCGCCGTCATCGAGAAGCCGAACCAGTATCCGCCGATGTTGGGCATACCCGAGCTGCGCCAGGCGGTGGCGGCTCACAACGGGCGTTTCTACGGCCTCGAGGTCGACTGGCAACGCGAGGTCATGGTGACGAGCGGTGCGACCGAGGCGCTTGCCGCCTCGCTATTCGGCCTCATCGATCCCGGCGACGAGGTGGTCCTGATAGAGCCGCTTTACGACAGCTACCTCCCCATCGTGCGGCGCGCCGGCGGCGTCCCCCGCCTCGTCCGCGTGGAGCCGCCGGACTGGACGCTGCCCCGCGAGGCGCTGCGCGACGCCTTTGGTCCGCGCACGAAGCTGCTGCTCCTCAACAGCCCGACGAATCCCTCCGGCAAGGTGTTCGACGAGGACGAGCTGCGTTTCATCGCGGACCTTCTCAGCCGGCACGACGCCTATGCCGTGTGCGATGAGGTCTATGAGCACATCACCTTCGACGGCCACCGCCACATACCGCTCATGACCCTCGAAGGCATGCGCGAGCGCTGCATCCGCATCGGCTCGGCCGGCAAGACGTTCTCGCTCACCGGCTGGAAGGTGGGCTATGCGACGGCGGCCCCCGAGCTCCTGGCGCCAGTGGCCAAGACCCACCAGTTCCTCGTCTTCACCACGCCGCCCAACCTGCAGCACGCGGTCGCCTATGGCCTCGGGCAGAGCGACGACTATTTTTCCGGCCTCGCGCAATCGATGCGGGCCAAGCGCGATCGCCTGGCGGCGGGGCTTGGGCGCATAGGCTTCGACGTGCTCGACTGCCCGGGCACGTACTTTCTGAACGCCGGCCTCGGCGCGCTGCGGATCGAGGGCGACGACGAGGAGGTGTGCCGCACCCTGACCGTCGATGCCGGCGTGACCGCCATCCCCGTGAGCGCTTTCTACGAGGAAGGCGACGTCCAGGGTTACGTCCGCTTCTGCTTCTGCAAAGAGGACGAGGTCCTCGATGAGGCCGTGGCCCGCCTTTCCCGGTTCTTCGGTCGGGAGCGCGGGCGGGGGCGGGAGAAGGAGACCGCCGCCCAATAGGCGTCGAAGGGAACTCCCGCGTTGACGCCGGGAGGGCGCGGCATTACACAGGGACGAGGCGATCCGATCGACGGCCCCGGTGGTGGCTGTAGCTCAGTTTGGTTAGAGCACCAGATTGTGGATCTGGGGGTCGTGGGTTCAAGTCCCATCAGCCACCCCAA
>JBHICL010000204.1:0-6142 GCA_046759605.1 Alphaproteobacteria bacterium
TCTTTGCGGCCGCGATGGGGCTGTCGCTGTCGTTCATTTTCCTGGCCTACACGACTGCGAGCATCACGAAGGTGTTCTTCATCACCGCCGGCACCTTCGGCGCCATGAGCGTCTATGGCTACAGCACCAAGCGGGATCTGAGCGGTTTCGGCTCGTTCCTGTTCATGGGCCTCATCGGCATCATCATTGCCATGGTGGTCAACTTCTTCCTGGCGAGCGCGGCGCTGGACTTCGCGATCTCGGTCATCGGCGTGCTGATCTTCGTCGGCCTGACGGCCTACGACACGCAGAAGATCAAGGAGATGTACCTCGAGGCGGATCATGCCGAGGTCGCCGGCAAGAAAGCCATCATGGGCGCACTGAGCCTCTATCTGGACTTTATCAACCTGTTCCTCATGCTGCTCCGTCTGTTCGGCAGCAGCCGCGGATAGACAGACCGCGAGACGTCTTTCGGCGCCCGGGAGATCTCACCCGGGCGCTTTGCCTTTCCGCCTCTCCTTTTGACTTTGCCGAGGCCGGCTGCGACATTGGCCGCTTCTTCCACCGAGGTGTGAGCGGGACCGAACCCGCTGGCGGGGAGCGGGGCCATGGGCACGAGCGTCTATGAGGTCACGGTCGGTTGGGGCGATTGCGATCCGGCCCGCATCGTTTTCTACCCCAACTATTTCCGATGGTTCGACGACGCCGCGCGTCATCTGTTCGCCGCCGCCGGCATGCCCTGGGAGACGTTGTTCGATACCTACGGCGTTGTCGGTCTGCCGCTCGTCGACGCCCAGGCCCGTTTCCTGTCCCCGGCACGGTTGGGCGACAGGCTGAGGATCGAGACGCGGGTCAAGGAGTGGCGGCGTAAGGCACTTGTCCTTTCACACCGTGTCGTGAACGGTGGACGGGTCGTGGCTGAGGGGACGGAGACCCGGGTCTGGGCGACGCGCCACCCGGACGATCCGGAACGGCTCAAGACGGGAACGATCCCGGAGGAGCTGAAAACACGGCTGGCGGCGGCAGAGTACTAGCCCGGTCGGTCGCGGGGGTATGGCCCGTCTGGCGCCCAATTGGTCAGCGGTCGAGCCCCTTCTCCAGCAGGGTGTCCAGGCGTCGGGCGAAGGCGGCCGGGTCGGGGACCGGCTCGCCCTCGACGATACGCGCCTGGTCCAGCAGCAGATGCGCCATGTCGGCGAGTTCCTGGGATTTGTCCGCGGAGACCCATGCCGCCAGCCGCTGGATCAGGGGGTGGCGCGGATTGAGCTCGAGGATGCGCTTCGAGGCGCCCTCCACCTGCTTGTGCTGCCTCAGGATGCGTTCCAGGTGCATGTCCATGTCGCCCTGGTCGGCGACCAGGCAGACGGCGCTGTCGGTCAGGCGGCTGCTCTCCCGGACGTCTTTGACGGCTTCCTCGAGCGTTAGCTTGAAAAAGGCGGTGAGGCTGGAGATGTCGGTCTCCGCCGTGGACTCCTTCTCGCGGTCGCGCTTCTCGGCGGCGTCATCGTCGGCACCGGGCATGGGAATCTTCTCGAGGTCGACGTCGCCCCGCGTGACGGATTGGAACGGCTTCTCCTCGTAAGCGCCGACGACGGGCATCCAGAACTCGTCGATGGGGTCGGTCATCTGCAGGACTTCGACGCCGCGGGCGCGAAACGCCTCGAGCTGCGGTGACTTGGCCAGCGTGTCCGGGTCGTCGCCGGTGATGTAGTAGACGCTTTCCTGACCGTCCTTCATGCGTCCGGCGTAGTCGGCGAGACTGATCCAACCATCCGCCTCGGTGGACCGGAAACGAGCCAGGGCCAAGAGGTCGTCTCTCCGCTCGCTGTCCTCGTAGAGCCCTTCCTTGAGCACGGCGCCGAAGTTCCGCCAGAACGAGGCATACGCCTCCGCTTCATTCTGGGCCTTCTTCTTGAGCGCGCCGAGCAGGCGCTTGACCAGGCCATTGCGGATCTTCGTGATCACCGGGCTGGTCTGCAGCATTTCGCGTGAGATGTTGAGCGGCAGGTCCTCGGAGTCGACGATGCCGTTGACGAACCGGAGCCAAGCCGGCAGCAGCTCCTCGCACCGGTCGGTGATGAACACGCGGCGGACATACAGCTTCACCCTGTTGCCGCGGTCGGGATGAAACAGGTCCAGCGGCCGCATCGATGGAATGAACAGGAGGTTGGTGTACTCGATGACGCCCTCCTGGCGGTTGTGCAGCCTGAGCCACGGATCGTCGAAAGTGTGGGCGACGTGGTGATAGAACTCGGTGTACTGCTCCTCCGTGATCTCCTTATGCGGTCGCGTCCACAGCGCCGAGGCGGCGTTGAGCTGCTCCCCCTTCTCATCATCCTTCTCGCCCGCGAGCACGATGGGCAGCGCGATGTGGTCGGAGTAGGTCTTGACGATATGCTTCAGCCGGGCGTGATCGGTGAACTCGGCATGCTTCTTGCCAAGCCGCACTGTGACGCGGGTGCCGTGGTCGAGCCCTTCGACCGCGTCCGCCTCGGCGATGGTAAAGCTTCCCTTTCCGTCGCTCTGCCAGCGCCAGGTGTGCGACTCCCCGGCCCTGCGGGTCAGGACCTCGACCGCATCCGCGACCATGAACGAGGAGTAGAAGCCAACCCCGAACTGGCCGATCAGGCTCACGTCCCGCTCCTTGTCGCCGGTGAGCTGCTCGAGAAAGGCAGCCGTGCCGGAACGCGCCACCGTTCCGAGGTTTTCGATGAGATCGTCGCGGCTCATGCCGATGCCGTTGTCGGCGACGCTCAGCGTACGCTTCTTCGCGTCGGTCGCGAGGGTGATCTTGAGCTCGCCGTCGCCGTCCAGCAGCTCGGGCTGGGTGAGCGAAAGGTAGCGCAGCCTGTCGCACGCGTCCGATGCGTTCGATATCAGCTCGCGCACGAAGATCTCGTTATGGCTGTAGAGAGAGTGGGCGACGATGTCGAGCAGCCGCGAAACCTCCGCCTGGAACTCATGCTTCTCCGCGCTCATGAACGTCCTCTCGCCGTGCCAAGCCTTTCGTTTCAATCGATTACCGCAGATATGAGGCGCGATGCTCCGGCCTGCAAGCCCCCCGGAACCCAGGCGTTAACCCCGCCGGAAGCCTTGCATTATGAGTCCCGAGGACCGATTCTTTCGGCATGGCAAGCGCCTTCGTCCGGCCCCGTGTGAGCGCCGTCCTGGGGCCGACCAACACCGGAAAGACCTATCTCGCCATCGAGCGCATGCTGGGCCACGCCAGCGGGATGATCGGCTTTCCCCTGCGGCTGCTCGCGCGTGAGAACTACGACCGCGTTTGCCGGCTGCGGGGCGCCGCGGCGGCGGCGCTGATCACCGGCGAGGAGCGCATCGTTCCACCGAACCCGCGGTACTTCCTGTGCACGGTCGAGGCGATGCCCCTCGAGCGCAGGGTCGATTTCCTGGCCGTCGACGAGATCCAACTGTGCGGGGACGCGGAACGCGGGCACGTGTTCACCGACCGGCTGCTCCACGCGCGGGGCGATGAAGAGACCATGTTCCTGGGCGCCCAGACCATAGCGCCCCTGGTCCGGCGCCTGGTGTCCGATGCCGATTTTGTTCGGCGTCCCCGGTTCTCGGTGCTCTCCTACGTCGGCTCGCGCAAGCTCTCGCGGCTCCCGCCGCGCTCGGCGGTGATCGCCTTCTCGGCGGCGCGCGTGTACGAGCTGGCCGAGCTTGTGCGCCGCCAGCGCGGCGGCACGGCCGTGGTGCTGGGCGCCTTGAGCCCGCGCACCCGCAACGCCCAGGTGGCCATGTACGAGGCCGGCGAGGTCGACTACCTGGTGGCGACGGATGCCATCGGCATGGGGCTCAACATGGCCATAGATCACGTCGCGTTCTCGGCCCTGAGCAAGTTCGACGGCCGTAGCCCGCGTCACCTTTCGCCGGCGGAGATCGGCCAGATCGCCGGTCGCGCAGGCCGACACATGTCCAATGGAACGTTCGGTGCGACGGCGGAGCTGGGGCCGATGGACCCGCAGCTCGTAGAGCGGCTGGAGGAGCACCGATTCGATAATTTGAACATGGTTTTCTGGCGCAACCCCGACCTCGCCTTCGGGTCCCTCGAGGCGCTGAGGGACAGCCTGGCCGCGTCGCCGCCGTCTCCGGAGCTCGTCCGCGCGCGCGAGGCCGATGACTTTCACGCGCTTCTTGCGCTTATGGACGACCGCGACGTGCGCGACCGGGCGACCAATCCGGCCGCCGTGCGCCTGCTCTGGGAGGTCTGCCAGATCCCCGACTATCAGAAGGACATGAGCGGCGGCCATCCGCGGCTGGTCAAGCGGATCTACCAATTCCTCACGTCCGGTGACGAGGTCATCCCCACCGACTGGATCGCCCACGCCGTCGACCGGCTGGATCGGGTCGATGGCGGCATCGACACCCTCGTCTCGCGCATCGCCCACACGCGCACGTGGACCTACGTCTCGCACCGCAGCGGTTGGCTGGGCGACGCCGAGCACTGGCGCGAACGTGCCCGTACCCTCGAGGACAAGCTGTCCGACGCGCTGCACGACCGCCTGACCCAGCGCTTCGTCGATCGCCGGGCGGCCCAGCTGGTGCGCCGCGTGCGTTCCGGGGACGAGCTGATGGCCGCGGTCACGCACGCGGGGGACGTGGTCGTCGAAGGCGAGGCGGTCGGGCGCATCGAGGGCTTCCGATTCGTCCCGCACGCGACCGCCGACGGCGACGCCGCGCCGGTCCTGGCCGCAGCGAACCGGGTCATGCGGGAGGACGTCGGGCCCCGAATCGCGGCCTGCATGGCCGCGCTCGACGAAGCCTTTGCCATGGATCGGCGGGCGCGCATCATCTGGCGAGAGGCCCCCGTCGCCCGGCTCGCGCCCGGGCCCGCGCTGTTGCGGCCGGTAGTCGAGGTGTTGTCCAGCGAGCTCCTCGACGCCTCGCACCGAGAGCAGCTTCGCCGGCGCCTGTCGTCATGGCTGGACGGCCACGCAAGGGCGGTCCTGGCGCCGCTGTTCGCGCTTTCGGAGGCGCCGCTTTCCGGGCCCGCCCGGGGAGTTGCGTATCAGCTCGTCGAGGCGCTGGGAGCCGTCCGGCGCCGGCAGGTGGAGGCGCAGCTCCGCGCCCTCCATCCGGCGGACCGCCGGAGCCTGGCGCGGCTGGGTGTTCGGATCGGCACCGAAACGGTATTCATTCCGGCTCTTCTCAAGCCGGGCGCCGTCGAGCTCAAGTCGATCCTGTGGCCCGTTGGCGTGGACCGCGCCCCGGCGGTGGATGCGCCGGCGCCGGGTCGTACGTCGCTCCCCCGGGATGCCAATTGGCCGGAGGCCTACTATCTGGCGCTGGGCTACCGCGTCGCGGGCGACATCGCGGTGCGTGTGGACCTGCTCGAACGCCTGCTGGCGGAGCTTCGCCGGTTGGCCCGCGCCGGACCGCAGGTGCTCGCGAACGGCGCCGCGTCGGCGATAGGGGCCAGCCCGGAGGCGTTGGTCGAGGTCATGCGCGCCTTCGGCTTTCGCGCGCGAACGAACGACGGCGGCATCGTTCTCGAGGGCCGGGAGGCGCCCGTCCGCCGGCGCACGCGGACATCGGGAAAGTCCGCCACGCGCCGCGCGGCCGACGACGACTCGCCTTTCGCGAGATTGAGGGATCTCGGGCTTGCCGACTAGCCGGCACCGGACTCCGTTGCGCCCGGCGCGCGTGGGTGGGAGGGCCCCGGCGGCGTGACCGACGGCGATACCCTGCGCGTCGACAAGTGGCTCTGGTACGCGCGCTTCTGCAAGACGCGGTCGATGGCGACGCGTTTTTGCAAATCCGGGCGGATCCGGCTCAACAAGGTCATCGTGAACAAGCCGCACGCGCAGCTGCGGCCGGGCGACGTGCTGACCTTCGCGCTGGGTCCGCGAGTCCGCGTGATCCGGGTCCGTGCGTTGGGCAGCCGCCGGGGACCGGCGACCGAGGCGCGCATGCTGTACGATGACCTCTCGCCGCCTCATGGCGGCGGCGCCGCGGACGCGCGCCATGGCAGGCGGCCGGCGGGAACCGGGCGGCCGACGAAACGCGATCGCCGCGAGGTGGATCGGTTGCGCGGCGACGCCTAGGTGCCGCCCTCCTGATCCGCTCGCTCTTGTCCCGCGGGCGATCCCCCCTAGGTCACTGTTGTTGGGAGCAAGCGGGACGTGCTAACCCAAGGCTCATG
>JBHICL010000205.1:0-6141 GCA_046759605.1 Alphaproteobacteria bacterium
GGCGAAGAGCTCGCGGAAGTGGTGGGCGACCCGTGGGTCTTGGATACCGTCGCCGTCGAGAACCACTTCGCGCGCGACGCCGCCGCGCACCTCGATCTCGGCGTGACGCCCTTGCGTGGCACAAGGGTCCTGCTGGATCGGCGTTTCGTCGAGGCGGACCTCAGGATCGCAACCGGCCTGGTCGAGCCGCATTTCATGGCCGGCTTTTCCGGCGGACGCAAGGTGATCGCACCCGGTATCGCCGGCGAGGAGACGATCACGACGTTCCACAGCGCCCGCTTCATGGAGCACCCTTGCGCGGCCAGTTGTGTGCTCGACGGCAATCCTCTGCATGAGGAGCAGCTCGAGATCGTCAGGATGATCGGCGGCGCGCTCGCGCTCAACACGGTGATCGATGACAACCGTCGGCTCTGCTTCGTCAACTATGGCGAGGTGGTCGAAAGCCATCTGAAGGCGGTGGAGTTCGTACGCGAGTTCGCGGAGATCCCGGTTCCCGAGCGTTTCAGCACCGTGGTGACCAGCGCCGCCGGCTATCCCCTCGACAAGACGTATTATCAGACGGTCAAGGGCATGGTCGGCCCCATCGACATTCTGCTGCCCGGCGGAGACCTGGTGATAGCCTCGGCCTGCGAGGAGGGCATGGGCTCGGCCGAGTTCGTCGAGGCACAGCGGCGCTTGATTGAAATGGGACCCGCCGGCTTTCTGACGCATATCAGCGCCAAGAGCCATGCCGATATCGACGAGTGGCAGACGGAGATGCAGCTGAAGCCCCTGCGTGTCGGCAACATCCATCTCTACACCGACGGCCTGTCGCCGGCCGACCGTGAGCTCACGGGCGTGAACGTCGTCGCCTCCGTAGCCGACGCGATCCGCGCCAGCGTCGAACGCAGCGGCGACCGGAGGGTAGCGGTCATACCGGAAGGTCCCTACGTCGTGCCACGTTATCGCCTTGCCCCGTGAGGGGTGGGACCTCGCGCTCGCACACGAACGAGGGCCATGCATATTCATATCGATCCCATTGGTGGAATCGCCGGCGACATGTTTCTGGCGGCGGTGCTGGACGCGTGGCCTGAGCGGTTCGACGGCCTCGATGCGGCGGTTCGAGCGGCGGGCCTGCCGCGGGAGATGTCATTGCGTGTCGTTCCTCACGTCGATCATGGGCTCTCCGGGACGCGCTTTGTCGTGGAATACAACGAAGGCGGGGACGCCTATCCGGCTGGCGCCTACCGCGACATTACGGCCCGGCTGCGCGCCGCGGATCTTGCCCCCGACGTGCGGGAGCGGTCGCTGGCGATCTTCGCGCTTCTCGCCGAAGCGGAGGCCCAGGTGCACGACGTCCCGATCGAGGAGGTGAGGTTCCATGAGCTGGCTGGCTGGGATTCGATCGCCGACGTTGTGGGCGCCGCCTATCTCATCGACCAGCTCGCGGCCGACTCCTGGTCGGTGGCGCCGCTCCCCTTGGGGCGTGGCCGCGTGACGACGGCCCATGGTCCGCTGCCCGTGCCGGCGCCGGCGGCCGCCAGGCTGCTCGAGGGCTTCTCGTTCATAGACGACGGGATCGAGGGCGAGCGGGTGACGCCCACCGGGGCGGCGATCCTGCGCCACTTGAACGTCACCCACGCGGCGCCTGACGAACCATTGCGGTTGGAGCGAAGCGGTTTTGGTCTCGGGGTACGCAAGCTTGCAGGTTTAAGCAACGCGCTACGGCTGCTTGCTTTCGAGTCCGAGGCCGCACGGCTGCGCGACGGCGAGCAGGTCGGGGTGATCTCCTTCGAGGTCGACGATCAGACGCCGGAAGAGCTGGCCGCCGGCCTCGATGCTCTGCGGGTCCGCGACGGCGTGCTGGACGTTCTGCAGATCCCGGCTTTCGGCAAGAAAGGGCGGATGATGATGAGCGTCCAGGTGCTCTGTCGGCCGGAGCAGCTGGGACGGGTTGTCGAAGCCTGCTTCACGGAAACGACGACGATCGGGCTACGCTGGCGAAGGACCATGCGCACATCGTTGCCGCGGCGCTCGGTTCCCGGCGGCGAGGCCGGTGAGGTTTCCGTCAAGGTGGTCGAACGACCCGGCGGCCGGCGGACGGCCAAGGCGGACATCGACCCTCTGCGATCCGAGGCAGGCGGTGGCGCGGCGCTGAGGCGCCGTCGGCAACAGGTGGAAATCGAGGCGCTGGAGGAACGCGAGGGTGACTGAGAACAAAGATGAGAGGGTCGCGCCGGTCCTGGCGGTCCTGGATGGCATCGGAGAGATCGCGATTGCCGTGAGCGGCGGGGTGGACAGCATGACCCTGGCGTTCCTCGCTCACCGGAGGCTGCCCGGGAAGGCGACCATGTTCCACGCGACGTCACCGGCGGTGCCTCGGGAGGCGGGCGCGCGTGTCCGCCGTTACGCCGACCGGCATGGCTGGGACCTTCACGTTATCTCCGCCGGCGAGTTCGATGACCCGGAATACCGGCGCAATCCGGTCAATCGCTGCTACTTCTGCAAAACCAATCTCTACAGGGCGATCGTGTTCCACACCCATGCGACCATATCCTCGGGCACGAATCTGGACGACCTCGGCGATTTTCGACCGGGGCTGCGGGCGGCAGCGGAATACGGCGTGCGCCATCCTTGGGTCGAGGCCGGTATCGACAAGCGCGGCGTTCGAGCGATCGCGCGGTCCTTCCGCCTCGACGACCTGGCGGAGCTGCCCGCGGCACCGTGTCTTTCAAGCCGGCTCGAGACCGGAATCGCCGTGAGCGCGCCGGCCCTTGATTTCGTTTACCGGGTCGAGCGCCTGATTTGCGAGGAGATCAACCCGAAGACCGTGCGCTGCCGGCTGCGGCACGAGGGGACCGCGGTCGAGTTGGACCCAGGGAGCCTGACCCAACTGCTATCGGAGGAGGGCGCGGCGCTCAGGGCCGCCGTGACGCGCCTCAGCGAACGGCACGGATACGGGGGCGAGGTGCGGTTCGAGCCCTATCGTATGGGCAGCGCGTTCCGACGCTCGCAACACCATGGAAGATGACGTTCGCATCGATTTCGACCGCCTGAGGCGCATCGGCTTCACCGAGGCGATCCAGTGCGAGGGAAAGACGCCTCGCCAGATCGCCAGCGCCCTCGGTCAGGCGAAGGACGGGGGAGCGCCGGTTCTCTTGACGCGCCTCGACGAAGGCGCTTTCGAAAGGCTCGATGGCGCTCTGCGCGCCGGAATCGACTACGACGCCATCTCGCGCACCGGTATTTTCGGTGATTGGAGCGCGCCCTTGGGCGAGCCCCGCGCGGCGATCGTAACCGCCGGCACCTCCGACGTCGGTGTGGCCCGTGAGGCCGCGCGCACGCTGGCTTTCCATGGCTGCCCGAGCCGCGAGATCGCAGATGTCGGCGTCGCCGGCCTGTGGCGCCTGCTCGACCACCAAGAAGAGCTGCGCCGTTTTCCCGTGTTGATCGTCGTGGCTGGGATGGACGGAGCGCTCTTCAGCGTCTTGGGCGGGCTTGTGGGCGGCATCGTTATCGCGGTGCCGACCTCGACGGGCTATGGCGTCGCCCGCGGTGGCCGAAGCGCGCTCGAAAGCGCGCTCGTGAGCTGCGCGCCCGGCGTGGTCGTGGTCAACATCGACAATGGCTACGGCGCGGCCTGCGCCGCATTGCGCGTGCTGCGCGCGGTCGACGCGGCGACGTAAGTCGCGCGTCGCGAGTTAGGAGCGCAAATCGGAGGCGCCGATGACCATCGAGAAGCGTCCGTTCGGACGAACCGGGCATATGAGCTCGGCCATCATCTTCGGCGGCGCCGCGCTCGGCAAGGCCGACCAAGGGACCGCCGACCGTGTGCTTGATCTGCTGCTCGAACATGGGGTCAACCATATCGACACCGCGGCCGCCTACGGCGAGTCCGAGCTCCGGATCGGTCCATGGATGGATCGCCACCGTGCCGATTTCTTCCTGGCGACCAAGACCGGCAGGCGTGACCATGAGGGCGCCAGAGCGGAGATCCGCCGCTCGCTCGAGCGGTTGCGTACGGACCGGCTCGACTTGATCCAGCTTCATGCCCTGAGCCATCCGGACGAGTGGGACCGGGCGTTCTCGCCCGGAGGTGCCCTGGACGCTGCCGTGGAGGCGCGCGAGGAGGGATTGGTCAGGTTCATCGGGGTCACCGGACACGGTTGGAACGTCGCCGCCATGCACCGGCGGAGCCTCGAACGGTTCGATTTCGACTCGGTGCTGATGCCCTGGAACTGGTTCGCCGCACACCACGAGACCTATGCGGCCGATTTCGAGGCGACAGCCGCTCTCTGCACGAAGCGGAAGGTGGCCATCCAGACGATCAAGGCCATCGCCCGTGGCCCCTGGGCAGCGGGCGCCGAGCGCAAACGCACCACCTGGTACGAGCCCCTGGAGAACGACGAGGAAATATCTCAGGCCGTGCACTGGGTTCTGGCGCGCCCGGGGATCTTCCTGATTTCCGTCGGCGATGTGGACCTACTTGCCGCCGTGCTGCGGGCCGGCGACGAGCCTCGCGTGGTTCCGAGTGACGAGGGCATGGCGAAACTGAGCGAAAGCGCCGGGCTGTCTTCTATTTTCGGGCTGTAATGCCAGACCCGGTCCAGAACCGCGTGCGCGGTTCAGCCCCGGCCGTTCTTGATAAGATATCCTGCGACGTCGGCAGGCTTGATCTTGACACTTCGGCTTCCCTCGCCAGAGAGGGTCCGCTCGACAAGAAGGCTGTTCTCGACGTTCTCGAGCTTGACACGGAAAATGCCGGGGGCCCCCTTGATGTGTGGGTAGTATTTTGGGTCGACGACTCTTTCCTTTCTCTCGAGGCGCTCGAGCGCCTCCGTCTCACTCAGCTCTTCCGCACCTTCTGCCTTCACGAGCGTCCAATCCGTTATACCCGCACAGGCTGCTTCATTGAGCGCGGTGACCGCTTCCTTGCCGGTGCCGCTGTCGACACCAACCTTGAACAGGTTCTTGCTGATTCCGACGGAGGCGCCCCAGTCAGAGAGCGTCTTGCTCCGCGCGACATAGATAATTGACAAGAGATCACCCCGCCGCCAACGAACGAAAATCCCTCTCGGTCGGATGGCTCAGTCGCTCACAACCAGCTTTTCAGCTTGTTGTCTTCCGCGCTCGTCGAGCGAGGTTTCGAAGGTTACTCGTTGTCCTTCCATAAGCGTGGTAAGGCCTGCGCGTTGCACAACGGAGATGTGGACGAACACATCCCTACCGCCGTCGGCGGGCTTGATGAAACCAAAGCCCTTGGCAGGATTGAACCACTTGACAACTCCGTCAGCCATTGAATCGGTCCCTCTTGCAGAGAATAGTTGCCCGCCGCGACAAGCGACGAGTTCGAGCAACGCACAAATCAGAGAGTGACCAAGTCAGTCGTCGAGGCGGCCAACGGGGCTACGCAGTGATAGGTGGTGCCCGCTCGCGAAATATTCTAAGTCAAACTAAAGGGGAGGTCTAAGAGAAATTGATCTGTGAGTGGGGTCACGGCGATTCCGTTCAAAACCAATTACTTACTGCAGATCGTGCCCATTCTTGACGCGTGTGTCGACATGACTGTCACCCTGATCGGCGCCCGGTCCGGGGCTTGTGAAAAACAGCCAGCTTCGAGAGATAGCAGACCGTCGACGAGTGCGGCCTGAGACCGGCTGGGCGGAACAAGCCCTCGAGACCGGTCCTCGTATAGTCGGTGAAGTAGGGCTCGTGGTAGGCAAGGGGGAAGTAGTCGAGCAGCGGGTCGAGGTCGGGCGCGTCACCGCGCTGGATGGAATCGAGGAACATGAGGCGACCGCCGGGCCGCAGCACCCTGCCAATCTCGTTGGCGACCCGGACCCGTGCCTTGCGCGGCAGCTCGTGGAACAGAAACAGGCAACTCACGAGGTCACAGCTCTTGTCAGCGAGCGGTATCCGCTCGGCGTTGCCCTGAACCAGGGCGGTCCGTCGCCAGGTGCGCAGGGTGGCGGCGGCCCGGCGCAGGTAATACGGGCTGAGATCGAGGCCGATCGCCGGCAGGCTCGGATGATTGTCCTTGACGAAGGACAGAAAGCGCCCGGTGCCGCAAGCCACGTCGAGCAGCCGTAACCGGGGCATCTCGCGGCCCTGGAGGAACTCGTGGAGCGGAACCAGCGCCTGTCGGCGCATGGCGTCGGCGCC
>JBHICL010000206.1:0-6091 GCA_046759605.1 Alphaproteobacteria bacterium
GCAACCGCCAGGTCGAACAGGGGATAGAAAGCCTCGGGCTCCTGCGCGCCGGCGATCGCGTAACGCCCGTCGATGATGAAGCACGGCACGCCGTCGATCCCCATGCGCCGCGCCCGCAGGTCCTCGCCCATGATCTCGGACACATCGTCGTCGGAGCCCAGGTATCCGGCCACGGCCTCGGCGTCCAGCCCACAGCCGACGCCGATGTCAACCAGGGTCCCGATCTCGCCAATATCGATCCCCTCCAGGAAATAGGCGCGGAACAGCGCCTCTACGACGACCTCCTGCCGGCTGCCGGCGGCGGCGAGATGAACGAGCCGGTGGGTATCCAGAGTATTCGGCGTCCTGAGGATGCGATCGAAACGAAACTCGATCCCCTCGCTCAAGCCGCTCTCGCCAATCATGGCGTAGACCTGGCTGGCGCGCGCCTCGCCGCCGAACTTGGCGTTCAGGTAGTGTTGTCTGTCCATACCGCCCTTTGGCATGTGCGGGTTGAGCTGGAACGGTCGCCAATGAACCTTGACGGGAACATCGGGGCGGGCGGCCATTGCTCGCTCCAGCCGCCGCTTGCCTATGAAGCACCAGGGACAGATGGTGTCCGAGTAGACGTCGATCCGCACTTAAACAGACTGCTCCCGGACCGCTCCGGACGCAACCCCACCGCAACCGGATGCGCGCGTGGCCGAGGTGGACTTCCGTGGTTGAACGTATCCCGTCACGATCCCTCATAGGATCGCAGGCGCCGCATTGTTGCCGTAATCCCGTTGAAGTGTTTCCATGCCGTGACAGGACCTGGAGCCACCGATGTACGACCCACTCGAGTTCGTGAGCGATCTGGTCGGGCGATTCAATCCCAATGATCCCGTCAACTTGACGTTGTTCTATACCTGGCTGGTTGTTTTCACCTTCACATTCATGGGCCTCTGGCGCGCGCCGCGACGTTGGGTCCGGCTTGTATGCTACGTCGTCAACCAGGCCGTCAGTTTCGGTATGCTTCAGGCCGGTGTCGTGACAGTCGCGATCCTCTTCGGTCGCTGGCGCGAAGCCCTGGTGGCGGGCGCCATGACCTTCCTGTTGTCCTGGTGGCTCTTTGCCGACCGGCGGCCGCGATTGCGGGTCGGAAAGGTCGAAGCGTTGGCGGGCGAGCCCTCATGAGCCGGCCGTTCGATCTGGAAGGCGAGGTCGCCATTGTGACCGGCGCCTCGCGTCCGCTCGGACGCCATGTTTCAGCCGTGCTGGCGCTGGCAGGGGCCAAAGTGGGCGTCACGGATCCTTCCATGGCCGCGATCGACGCCCTCGCGGCCGAGATCGAGCGCGACGGGGCACGCGCCCTGCCGGTCGAGCTGGACGCATCGAGCACGGAAAGCATTGCCCGGGCGGTGGAGGTGACGGAGACCGAGCTGGGGCCGGTGACGATCCTGGTCAACGCTGCCGAGGCCGGTGACGGAAAGCGCCTTCTGGACACGACCGAGAGCGACTGGGACAACGTGCTCGCAGCCAGCCTGCGAGGCAGCTTTCTGGTGGCGCGCGAGGTCGCGCGTCACATGATCAAGCTGGGCCATCCCGGGCGCATCGTGAACGTGGCCTCGGTGCTGGGGCAGACGGCCGCGGGGCGCGGCCACGCCCACGCCGCGGCGCACGCCGGCCTTTTGCATTTGACCCGCACGCTCGCGCTCGAGCTTGCGCGCGACGGGATTCGCGTGAACGCAATCGCCGCCGGCCTTATCGAAACCGAGACCCCGCGCGTGGTCGCGGATGAGCAACTGCTCGCGCGCATCCCCCTGGGGCGTTTCGGAACCGTCGAAGACCTGGATGGAGCGCTCCTGCTGCTCGCCGGCCCCGCAAGCCGATACATGACCGGCGCCATCATCACCGTGGATGGCGGTCTCTCCATAAGCGCCCTGTAGAGCCAACCGCCACGGGCGGCCCCACCGGCCCGCCCGCGGGAATGATCGACGGCAGACGCTGGGGTTCGAGGCCCCTGACGCCGGCGTCTTCCGCCATGTTCCATGGGCGCGCCACATAGGCCTCCGGCGCGTATTCCGCGGCTCTCGCAACCGCCTCAGGAGCGGCAGCGCGACATGGCGGCTGGCCCTGTAGCATGCGCCACGTCGCGCAATCGCGGCTTACCATCGCCGACAGCGCGTGATCGGCGAGGCCCTTGCCGCTGACCGCGTAGCTGACGCCCCCGCCCGCGAGGGATACGATCGTCAATGGCAGCGGCATTGCACACCCCGCGGCGAAGAGGGGCAGGACCAGCAGTCCTGTCCGTACGGAAGCCCCCAGCCAACGCATGCACCCATTGTGCGCGGATATATATGAATAGATAGTGAAGTAAAATTATATGGTTACGTTGATTTTCTAAGGTAATTTCTCGAAAATGCGGGCGTTTCTCGAAGTCGGATAGGTTCTTCGATTCCGGGTGATGTCTCGACGCTGAAACATGCGACCGCGGGACCGGCCCCTGTGCCTGAGAGCGATTAACGGGGCAGGAGGTCGTGACGGATTTCCGAGGGAGTGGGAAGGCGCCAGCCGGCCGGCCGGCGGGCGATCATCGGATCGGCGCCCGTCGGGCCCCCCGGGGCAGAGAACGCCGTGTGCAGGTGATGGCGCGCACGCCTACGGTAAATGTATTGCGAAGATTGCAGCCGACCAGTCGTCCATCGGCACGGTTGACGAACCAGATAACTTCTCCGCCCACGATCTCGACGTCGCTCGGCGCGAGCTCCTCGAGCCCGACCCGCGCATCGGCAATCCCGCTCCCCGGACCGCGGTATACCGTCACACCCCCCTCGACGCTCGGCTCGCCGGCGGCAGAGCCCTTTACCGAGATCGACTGCGTTGTTTGAGCCTGCGCCGTCTCGACTCCCGTGGCCGCCGCCAACAGGCCGACAGCGACCACGCACGCTGTACGTTTCATCTGTCTCCCCGGCTTTGTTCCAGCCATGGGAGAAAGGATCACACATGGCTACCAGCATCGCCCGAGAAATAAGGTGTTGAGACCTACCTCTTTCGCGGGCGAATCGGCGGCGTGTAAGACCCTGCTGTCATCAGGTCGCCGCGGGCTCCGCCGTCGCAGGTCGCTTGCCCGTGCCCTTGGAGATGAGAGCGCCGGCGAGCATCGCGGCCACGAAGATAAAGGATTTGGGCTGCAGGAACGCGAACGACGCGATGGCGGGACCAACGCAAAAGCCCACCATGCCCCAGCCAACTCCATACACGGCCGCACCGGTCACGAGTCGTCCGTCGACCTCCCGCGCCGTGGGCAGCGTAAAACGCGACGCGAGGACAGGGGCGGGTCGCCTGAGGATATAGCGGAAGGACGCGAGAGAAATGGCAACCGCGCCCATCATGACGACCAGCAGGCTGGGGTCCCAGGCGCCCGCCACGTCGAGGAACGCGAGGATTTTCGCCGGATCGACCATTTGCGAAGCCGCCAGGCCGACGCCGAACAGAATTCCCGAGCCGAGGGCAGCGAGGTTTCGAAGCATGCCTTCATACTCCAAGGATGTGGCGAACAACGAAAACAGTGGCTCCGGCGGTTGCCATGAAGGTCAGGGTTGCCACCATGGACCGTTTGGAAAGGCGCGCAATGCCGCACACACCGTGGCCGCTCGTGCATCCGCCGCACATCTGCGTTCCAAAGCCGACGAGCAAGCCACCCGCCACGAGAAGCGGCATGGGCGCCTCGATGCTGATTGTCGTGGCATCGCCGCTCGCCACCCGGTAGAGCAACGTGCCGAGCACCAGTCCGGCGAGGAACAGAAGACGCCACGAGGCATCCGCCCGCACGGGTGGCGCCAGCCCATACGTGATCCCGCTGATACCCGCGATCCGACCGTTGATCCATAGCAGTATCGTCGCCGCGATCCCAATGAGGACGCCTCCCAACACGGCCGAATATGGTGTGAAATTCTCCATTGCCCCGGCGATCCCTGATTGTCGCGGTGGGCATGCTGACCCAATATCTAACAGGGTCTGCGTGTATCAACAACAGTGAGCCGGCATCGCCGCCGACGGGGACGTCCGCCGCCACGCAGCAGGACGTCGGCGCGGCAATTGCGGTTACGGCGCCTGTCGGAGCGGCGAGGCGAGCGCCAAGAGCAACGCGCGACTCAGTGTCCTTCCCACCGCCGGCGATGCGTGACCCGTGAGGGCGGATCCGCCCCGGCCTTCATCGGAGGTCGGCGATGGATCGTTCAATGCGGCGGTAACCTGGCGGAGCTCGGCGAGAAGTCCCGGTACCCCGTCGCGCCGCACCAAGGAGGTGACCTCGGCCCTGTACCGGTGATTCAAGCTCACACCGGCGACGATCAGATCGGTGACCTGATAGCGGCTGCCCTCGCGAACCACACG
The DNA here is from genome assembly GCA_046759605.1 of Alphaproteobacteria bacterium. Lineage (GTDB taxonomy): Bacteria > Pseudomonadota > Alphaproteobacteria > UBA6615 > UBA6615 > JBHICL01. Next base: position 4,357 of record JBHICL010000206.1, read on the forward strand.
CCAGTCCACGGGCAGGGCGGACCGCGGCGTTAGATAGAGAACCGTCCGCACGAGCGTGGTCCCGTCCCCTGACTCGATGGCCGCGGCGGACAGGATCCTCAGATCCAAACCGTCCTGTCCGGCCTTTTTGAAACGCGCGGCGATGGACGCCACCAAGAAATCCTCGAACAATGAGACGTATTCGATCCTCTGTGCAGCCGAGGCCCCGGTCCAGTAGCGGCCGAGGGCAAAGCGGGCCATATCACCGACGGCGAAGGCGTCGCGGATAACGAGTCGAGCGCGCTCACGTCGAAGTGCCGGCGAGATGGAGGTTTCGGCCAGCGAGGCCATGGCCCGATCCGTAACGTCCTCAACGAAATGGTTCGCATCGGCAGCCACGGCCTGCACGACCTGTGCCTCGCCCGGGCGCACCGACGGCCCGAGGGACAAAGCGGCTACCCCCATCAAGGCAAGTACATGTCGCAATGGCATGACGCCCCGTTGTCTTATTAGTTACTGCAAACGATGTTAACGCGGCGCCAAGCTGGTAGTGATTCCCCATTCGCAATAAATTCAAGTGTCCGAATGGGATACAGACCGTCATGCATAGGTAATGGAAGGGTAATGCACGCCACCCGGATCATCTTTCGCCGGTGCCAAACCGGGCCCGTGGATACGGCGCGCCCCGGCGATTAGCTCTTCGTTTACCTTAACCGGGCTTTACTGGTTTACCGGGCCATTGGCCCCATCCGGGGACGATTGAGGTAGGGCGATGTCAGCTAAGACGAACGAGATGAGCGGCAAGCAGCAATCGATCATCAGCGCCGATCTCAAGGTAACAGGCGACATACGCTGTGACGGGGACATTCAGGTCGACGGTACGGTCGAAGGAGACGTCAAAGCCGTCACCATGACCGTCGGCCCGGAGGCAAGCGTCCGGGGGTCGATTCTCGCCGACAAGATCGACATTCACGGTTCGGTGGACGGAGAGACCAAGGCCAACTCGGTCAGGATCACGAGAACGGCAAATGTGACCGGCGGGGTGATCCATGAGGACCTGTCGATCGAGCCGGGAGCGTACCTCGACGGTCTGTGCCGTCGTATTGAACCGTAAGGGTCAGCCGAGATCACGGGCAACCGGGCCTATCGCATAGCCTCGGTCCGGAGGCCATCTCATCGCGCCCTGAGCAAAGAACTGCTCACGGCATATCGGCTGGCCCGTTGACACTTCACGCCGGCCGGCGCGAGCCGCATCTTGAGGGACGCCCAGCGGAACTGCACGCTCAGCCCGACAAACACCACGATCTGGGCGTGACATAAATGAGGCAATCCCAACGCGTGGCCACGACGAGCAAAAAACGCAGCATACAAAGTGGTCTTGGTGAAAGTTTCCTGTACCGGCTATTCACGCGAGGTTCGCTCAAGTCTACGTGCGCCAACGGCAGATTGGCAGGTTGCGAATTTCTGTGTGAAAGCCCTGGCGTCCATTCTCAAAGGACGAGCTTTCAAATGCCGAGAGATCCACTCAGCCTCAGCAGTACTGTTGCTCTTGATGAAGTTTATGTGCTACGCTAAGTTCAAGTTATCCAGTAACGTTAAAAATTCGGATTGTGAAAACAATGACCGCAGCAGCGAGGAAACCGAAGAGGGGGAAAAAGATGGCCAGGACTCGCTATGCCGTTGACGAAGCAATGCTTACCAAAGGAGAGCTTCGCAAACTCAATGCGTTGCGTAAATCCGTCGGCAACGACATCGG
>JBHICL010000207.1:0-6058 GCA_046759605.1 Alphaproteobacteria bacterium
GTCGCCATGTCATCCGGTAACCGCATCTATCTGTTCGACACCACGCTCCGCGACGGGGCCCAGACCCAGGGCGTCGATTTCTCCGTCGAGGACAAGATCACGCTTACCCGCGCCCTCGACGCCCTGGGGCTCGACTATATCGAGGGCGGCTGGCCGGGCGCCAATCCCGTCGACGATGCCTTCTTCGCGGACCCACCCGCGCTGGAGCATGCCCGGTTGATTGCCTTCGGAATGACCCGCCGGCCGGGTCGCAGCGCCGCCAACGATCCTGGCCTCGCGGCGGTCCTCTCGGCGGGCGCCGACGCCATCTGCATGGTCGGCAAGACCTGGGACTTCCACGTCGACGTGGCCCTCGGGATCGAGCGGCGGGAGAACGTGGACATGATCCGCGAAAGCGTCGCCCACGCGGCCACACGGGTCGGGGAGGTGATGTTCGACGCCGAGCACTTCTTCGACGGCTACAAAGCCAATCCCGCCTACGCCCTCGACTGCATCATGGGCGCCTACGAGGCGGGGGCGCGCTGGATCGTTCTCTGCGACACCAACGGCGGCGCCTTGCCCCACGACGTGCGGCGCATCATAGGCGAGGTGAGCGAGCGTGTGCCGGGCAGTCACCTCGGCATCCACGCGCACAACGATACGGAGAACGCGGTCGCCAACTCCCTCGCGGCCGTCGAGGCCGGGGTAAGCCAGGTCCAGGGCACGATCAACGGCCTGGGCGAGCGCTGTGGCAACGCCAACCTGGTATCGCTGATCCCCACGCTGATGCTCAAGTTCGACGACGCCTACGACGTCGGCATCGGCGAGAACCGACTGAAGCAGCTCACCCACGTCTCGCGGCTCGTTGACGAGCTGCTGAACCGGGCCCCGGACCGCCACGCCGCCTATGTCGGCGAGTCGGCCTTCGCCCACAAAGGCGGACTCCACGTCTCGGCGATCCAGAAGGACTCCCGCACCTACGAGCACGTGCCGCCGGAGATCGTCGGCAACCGGCGCCACATCGTCGTCTCCGACCAGGCCGGCCGCGCCAACGTGCTCGCGCGGCTCGAGGAGATGGGCGTCGAGATCGCGGCCGACGATCCCAAGCTCGCGCGGCTCGTGGAGGCCGTGAAGGCGAAGGAGTTCGCCGGTTATACCTACGACGGCGCCGAGGCCAGCTTCGAGCTCCTGGCGCGGCGGGCGCTGGGACAGGTGCCCGAATTCTATCGCATGGAGAGCTTCCGCGTGGAGGTGGAGCGCCGCCACAACGCGCGGGGCGAGCTGGTGACCGTGAGCCAGGCGGTCATCAAGATCCGGGCCGGTGACGGGCCCTCCATGCAGGTGGCCGAAGGCAACGGGCCGGTGAACGCCCTCGACGCGGCGCTGCGCAAGGCCCTGGTGCCCGTCTATCCCGAGCTCGACGACATGCGGCTCGTGGACTTCAAGGTGCGCATCCTGACGCCGCACGAGGCGACGGCGGCGGTGACCCGCGTGATGATCGAGTCTGCCGACAGCCACGGCGATCGCTGGTCCACTGTGGGCATTTCGCCGAACATCATCGACGCCGCCTTCGAGGCCTTGCACGACAGCATCGCCTACAAGCTGTTCATCGAGCGAGGCCGGGGCGCCACCGGCGCCGGCGAGACCCATTGAGGCCGCACCGATGGCCGGCACCGACCGAACCCGGGCGCCGGTGCTTGGCGGGCCCCGCGTCGTCCTGGTCGAGCCGCAGCTCGGCGAGAACATCGGCGCCGCGGCCCGCGCCATGCTGAACTGCGGCCTCGTCGATCTGGCGCTGGTCAATCCGCGCGAGCCGTGGCCGAACGCCGAGGCCGTCAAGATGTCCTCGGGCGCGACCGAGGTGCTGGACAAGGCGCGGGTGTTCGACGGCCTCGAAGCGGCCACCGCCGACCTCAATCGTGTGTTCGCAACCACCGCGCGGTCGCGCGACATGATCGCGCGGGTGGTAACCCCGCGCCAGGCGGCGATCGAGCTGCGCGCCGCCCACGCGGCGGGCGAACGCGTCGGCGTCCTGTTCGGCCCCGAGCGCTCGGGTCTCACCAACGACCAGCTCAGCTCCGCCGACACGGTAGTGGCGGTGCCGCTCAACCCGGCCTACGCCTCCCTCAACCTCGCCCAGGCGGTACTGATCGTGGGTTACGAGTACTACCAGGCGGGTCGCCCGGGTCCGGGGGAGAAACTTCAGGCCGAAGGGACCCGTCCGGCCAGCAAACGGGAGCTCGAGAACTTTCTCGGCCGATTGGAGCATGAGCTTGACCGGACCGGGTTCTTTCGGGTCCCGGACATGCGTCCGTCGATGCTTCGAAGCGTGCGCGCCATCTTCCAGCGTCCGGGGCTCACGGACCAGGAAGTGCGTACCCTCCACGGCATCCTCTCGAGCCTGACCGAAAGCTGGCGCCGCGACCGGGACAAGGGCGGCGGGTCGGGCTGAAGCATCGTTTGGGCCGGTTGACAATTATCCCTCTCTCTCTATAAATGCGGCCCTTCTCGGGAACGTGGGTGGAGAGCCCCGCCGCGCGGGCGGAACGTTCCGTTGCGGCCTACCGGGACAATAAGGCAGTGGAGCCAGCAAAATGACGAAGCGCGTGCGCTCGAAGTACAAGATCGACCGCCGCCTGGGTGTGAACCTCTGGGGGCGTCCGAAGAGCCCGTTCAATAAGCGCGAGCACGGACCAGGGGAGCACGGCCGTCGCCGGCGCAAGCCCTCGGACTTTGGCATTCAGCTCAAGGCGAAGCAGAAGCTCAAGGGCTACTACGGCAACATCGGCGAGAGGAAGTTCCGTAACTACTACCACGAAGCCGTGCGCCGCCGAGGCGACACCGGCGAGAACCTGATCGAGTTGTTGGAGCGCCGCCTCGACGCCGTCATCTACCGCATGAAGTTCGTGCCCACGGTCTTCGCGGCGCGCCAGTTCGTGAGCCACGGCCACATCCGCGTCAACAGCCGACGGGTCAACATTCCCTCGTATCAGGTGTGCGACGGTGACTTGATCGAGGTGAAGGAAAAGTCGCGCGAGCTGCCGATGGTGCTCGAGGCCACCGCGTCGCCGGAGCGCGACGTTCCCGACTATCTCGAAGTCGATCTGGACAAGCTGAAGGGTACGTTCGTGCGCGGACCCAAGCTGGCCGACGTTCCCTACCCGGTGCAGATGGAACCCAACACGGTCATCGAGTACTACTCGAGGTAAGCCGCGGGGTCTCGCTGCGAGCGCGGCTGGCGCAAACCGCGCCAGCCGGGTATCCTGCATGCATATGCACTAAAATCTTGTGGGGGGCGGCATGGCTGCGCTTCATGGGGCGTTCGCTGGGCTGATGCTTCTCACTCTGGCAGGGGGTGGGGCTGAGGCCGGGGATTGGGTGACCGACAAGCGCACGGGTTGCCGGGTCTGGGACGGTGCGCCCGAGCTCGAGAGGCGCATTGTGTGGGGCGGCGCCTGCAAGGATGGCAAGGCGCACGGAAACGGCACCGTCGTCTGGCTCCGGAACGGCCGCGAGGTGAGAACGTACGAGGGGGATTACGTGGACGGCCGGATGCACGGTCACGGGGTGGTTCGATTCGCGGCTGGCGACAGGTATGTGGGCGACTTCGTGGACGGCGCGTATCACGGTTACGGGATTTATGAGTTCGCGGACGGCGACAGGTACAGCGGAAGCTTCGTGGAGGGCTTTTTTCAGGGACCCGGGGTTTATGTCTGGGCCGACGGCGGCAGATACGAGGGAGACTTCCGGGAAGACAAGTTTCACGGACATGGGGTTCGCACCTGGCCCAATGGCGACAGCTACGAAGGTGATTTCGTCGATGACAGCCGCACCGGGCGCGGGATCTACGTCTGGGGGCCGAACAGCGCGTGGGCCGGAGACAGCTACGTTGGCGACTTCGTCGATGGCGAGCGCACCGGACGCGGGGTCTATGTCTGGGGTCCGAAGAGCGCGTGGGCTGGGGACCGGTACGAGGGCGATTTCGTGGATGGCCATCGAACCGGACACGGTGTGCTGGTCTGGGGGCCGGACAGCGAGTGGGCCGGAGACAGCTACATTGGCGACTTCGTGGATGGCGAGCGCACCGGCCACGGGATCTATATCTGGGCGAAAGGTGACCGCTATGAGGGAGACTTCGTTGACGGCGTGCTTCATGGCCGCGGCGTTTATATATGGGCGGACGGCGAAATATACGAAGGAGACTTCGTGAACGACAATTTTCACGGGTACGGCATACTGGTGTCGTCGAAGGGTGACCGATATGAGGGTGAGTGGCGGAACGACAAGATGCACGGTTGGGGAATTCACATTCTCGCGGACGGGGACACGTTCGAGGGCCCCTTCGTGCGGGGGGAACCCCATGGAGTCGGAACCTGCAGCGATCGTCTCAGGGACTCGAGCCGGTGTGAGTACAGCCATGGTTCGTTCGTCGGCTGGTTGGACGACCGGCCGGGCAGAGCCTTGTCTCCGAGGAAAGATCAGCGGCGTATTTGATGTATATGCATTGAGCGGGGCGGGCGGCGGACATGAGGGGACATCGCGCGGCGGCGGCGGGAACCGTGTTGTTGACGCTCGCAACCGGCGCCGCATGGGCCGGGACATGGGTAACGGATGACCACTCGGGATGCCTGGTCTGGGACGACGACCCGGGGCGCGGTAGGCGCGTCACCTGGACGGGTCCTTGCGAGGACGGCAGGGCCCATGGCGAGGGCGTCGTCGTCTGGATCCGCGAAGGTCGTGAGGTGAGCACGTACGAGGGCAAGTATTGGCACGGCAAGGCGCACGGCTACGGTGTTATCTACCTTGCCGACGGCGATAGCTACCAGGGGGACTTCGTGGACGGCGAGTATCACGGATACGGGATCTATCTGCGGGCGGACGGCGACCGTCACGAAGGGAGCTACGCGCGAGGCTACGCCCACGGGCACGGGATTCATGAATATGCCAACGGCAACAGATACGAGGGCGGCTTCGTCGATGACGAGTTTCACGGATACGGCGTTTTCACGTGGGCCGACGGAGACAGATACGAAGGGCAATTCGCGCGTAACAAATCCAACGGACAAGGGGTCTATGTCTGGGCGAACGGTGACAGATACGAGGGGGATTTCGTGGACGGCGAGCGCACCGGGCGTGGGCTGTTCGTTTGGCCCGATGGCGAAAGGTACGAAGGGGACTTCGTGAACGGCAAACGCACGGGATACGGGCTTCTCGTGTCTCCGGACGGTGACAGGTACGAGGGCCGTTTCCTGGATGACAGGATGCACGGATACGGGGTCCTGACGCTGGCCGACGGCGGCGGGTACGAGGGGGAGTTCGTGAAGGACTTGTTCCATGGCCGCGGGGTACGCACCTGGCCCGACGGCGACCGGTACGAGGGCGATTTCACCAACGACAAGCGGACAGGGCGCGGCGTCTATTTCTGGGCGGGCGGCAGCCGGTACGAGGGCGATTTCGTGGCAGGCGCGGCTTCGGGCGACGGCGTGCACCGCTACGCCGACGGCCGGAGGTACGAGGGTCGTTTCGTGGACGGCAGACCCCATGGCGTCGGCAGGTGCAGAGACGAGGTGGGCAATTGGGGAAGGTGCGAGTTCAGGGACGGCGACTTCATCCGCTGGCTCCACTGACCGTACCTGTCGGGGCGTTCCATGGCGTGATTATACGATCTGACGGGCAAATGGCTCGGTTCGTGGACTTACCCAACCCAGAGTCGTAGGCTTTTCCTCAGCGCATCTGAGAGGGAACGGCCTCATGGCCGAGGAGCGTGTCCAACGCAGGCTTGCCGCTATCCTTGCGGCCGACGTGGTCGGATACTCGCGGCTCATGGCTGCTGACGAGGCAGGGACGCTTGCCGCGCTCAAGGCTCACCGTAAAGAACTCGTCGATCCCAAGACCGCCGAACATGGCGGTCGCATCGTCAAGCTTATGGGCGACGGGGCGCTGGTCGAGTTCGCGAGCGTGGTGGATGCCGTGGAGTGCGCCGTTGCAATTCAGCGGGGAATGGGCGAGCGCAACGCTGGCATACCGGAAGATCGACGGATCGTTTTCCGCATCGGCATCAACCTGGGCGACATCATCA
>JBHICL010000208.1:0-6028 GCA_046759605.1 Alphaproteobacteria bacterium
TGGATGTTCGCGTCGAGCCCGGCGCTATCGGCCTTGGAGCACCCGGTCTACGACGTCTGGGTGGTGGACTGCAGGAACGCGTTGAGCTGGTCGTCGTCCAACTCGCAGTAGAAGGTGGAATTCCGCTTGAGGGCGCGGGCCAGGCGCCGCTTGTATTCGGCGCGCGAGATCTCCACCACGCCGAAACGCCGCAGATGATCGGTCACGAACTGCGTGTCCAGGAGCACGAAGCCGCCGAGCTTCAGCCGCGCCACCAGATGACAAAGAGCCACCTTGCTGGCGTCGCGCGCGCGGCTGAACATGCTCTCGCCGAAGAAGGCGCCGCCGAGGGCCACGCCGTAAAGCCCACCCACCAGCCTGCCATTGCGCCAGCACTCGACGGAATGGGCGAACCCCATATCCGCGAGCGCCTCGTAGAGGCGCTCGATCTCGTCGTTGATCCAGGTCTCCGGACGGCTCGAGGACTGCTCGGCGCAACCGCGCACCACGCTTGTGAAGTCGTGGTCGCACACCACCTTGAACGGTCCCTGACGCAGCGTCCGCCTCAGCCGCCGCGGAACATGAAACCGGTTCAACGGCAGCACGCCCCGCACGTCCGGGTCGATCCAGAAGAGATCCCGGTCATGGCGGCTCTCGGCCATGGGAAATATGCCTGTGGCGTAAGCTCCCAGCAGCATTTGCGGGGTCAAGCTTGTCATGCCAGGGTCGCTCTCCGCCGGCTGGTCAAGGCGCGAAACTCCTAGCTCCCGGTTTCTACGAACGCCTCCAGCCAGTTGATGTCGTACTTGCCCTCGATGATGGCCGGATCGTCGACAAGCCGCAGGTGGAGCGGCAGATTGGTCTCGATGCCATCGACGACCATCTCGCCGAGCGCCCGCCGCAAGCGCATCAGGCACTCGTCGCGGCTGGCGCCGTGCACGATGAGCTTGGCTACCAGGCTGTCGTAATAGGGTGGCACGGCGTACCCCGAATACAAAGCCGAATCGACCCGCACGCCAAGCCCGCCCGGCGTGTGGAAGTCGGTAATGCGACCCGGTGATGGCACGAAAGTATCCGGATTCTCAGCGTTTATGCGGCATTCGATGGCGTGGCCGGTCATGCCCAGGTCCTCCTGTCCGAAGCTAAGCCCCGCGCCCGCGCTGATGCGGATCATCTCGCGGACGATGTCGACGCCACAGATCATCTCCGTGACCGGGTGCTCGACCTGGATCCGCGTGTTCATCTCGATAAAGTAGAACTGTCCGTTCTCGTAAAGGAACTCCAGCGTTCCGGCGCTGCGATAGCCCAGTTTGCGCATCGCCTCGCAGCAGGTCGCCCCGATCTCCTCGCGCTTGGCCTGGTCCAGCGCCGGGGAAGGCGCCTCCTCGAGGACCTTCTGGTGTTTGCGCTGAAGCGAGCAGTCCCTCTCGAACAGGTGCACGACGTTGCCGCTCGCGTCGGCCAATACCTGCACTTCGATATGTCTGGGCTTGCGCAGATATCGCTCGATGTAAACCGCGCTGTTGCCGAAATTGGCGAGGGCCTCTTGTCGAGCCATCGGCAGGAGCGTTCTAAGGTGCTCCTCGCTGGCGGCGATCTTCATGCCGCGCCCGCCGCCGCCGCCGGAGGCCTTGATGAGCACCGGATAGCCTACGTCGCGAGCGACCTCGACCGCCCGAGCGGTGTCGTCCACGGTGCCGTCCGAGCCAGGCACGACCGGAAGCCCGGCCGCGACGACCGCGCGCTTGGCCTCGATCTTGTCGCCCATGATGGCCATGTGCTCGGGGCTGGGCCCGATGAACGTAAACCCGTGCTCCTCGACGATTTGAGCGAACGAAGCATCCTCCGCCAAGAACCCGTAGCCCGGGTGGACCGCATCGGCGTTCGTAACGGTCGCCGCCGAGAGCAGCGCCGGTACGTTCAGATAGCTCTCCGCCGCCGGTGGCGGACCAATGCAGACCGACTCGTCCGCCAAACGCACGTGCATGGCGTCGGCGTCGGCCGTGGAGTGCACGGCCACGGTCGCTATGCCCATGTCCTTGCAGGCACGATGAATACGCAGCGCGATCTCACCGCGATTGGCGATCAGAACCTTCTCGAACATGGGATCGGGAGCCTATACGATGATCGCCAGGATTTCGCCATACTCGACCGGTTGGCCGTTCTCAACGAGTATCTGCTCGACCCTGCCGCCGCGCGCGGCCTTGATCTCGTTGAAAGTCTTCATGGCCTCGACAAGCATGAGCGTTTGTCCCTCGGTGACGCTGTCGCCGGTCCGCACGAACGGCGGCTCGCCCGGCGCCGGACTGTGATAGACGGTGCCAACCATCGGCGATGTAACGGCACCCGGATGTGCGGCGGCGTCCGGTGGCCCGGCGCTTTCGTCGATCGTCCGTGGCGCCGCCGGCGCTTCGGTGGCGATGTTGGCGGCGGGGTTGGGCGCTGGACCGGCCACCGCAGGCCTGGCGACACGAACGCGCTGACCCTCGGCCTCGTACTCGATCTCGCCGAGGCCCGTTTCCTCGAGGAGGCTTGCCAGCTTGCGGACGAGATCGCTGTCGACGTCGAACTTAGCCATGGCTCAGGGACCGGGCTTGATGCGGCGCGCCAGGGCTTCTATCGCCAGGACATAGCCGTCGGCGCCGAGGCCGCAAATGACCCCTGTCGCCGCCGGCGCCACATAGGAGTGATGACGGTACGCCTCGCGACGGAAGACGTTCGAAAGATGCACCTCGATGACCGGCACCTCCAGCAAGCGCAGGGCGTCGTGAATGGCGACCGAGCTGTGCGTGTAGCCGCCGGCGTTGATCGCCACTCCGGCGGCCGCGTCACGGGCCTCGTGTATCCAGCCGACGAGATCGCCTTCGTGGTTGCTTTGACGGAAATCGAGATCGAATCCCGCATTCGCCGCGGCGCCGGCGCAGGCGCTGCGAATGTCCTCCAGGCTCTCACCGCCGTAGACATCCGGCTCGCGCTCGCCCAACAGATTCAGGTTCGGCCCGTTGAGGACAAAGATGATCGGCTGCGCGGTCACTCGTACAACCCGATTTCGATCCTAGCCGGATCAGTTATCACGAACCCGCGCGTCCGCGCAATCTGAGGGCGGAAGGGCGGGTCGCGGGGGACGCTTGTATTCCGTCGTCCCACGGCGTCGAGGCTTGTCTCTTTACGCTTTCCTTCGTTGGTATTTTCGCTATAACCCGCGCGCGGCCCACGGCCATAGGGCACAGACAAAAAAACAGGACATCGGGCCTGAGGTGGGGGGAGATGCCTGATGACTCCAAAAATCGCCCGGTTTCTTGAGCGGGAGCGGCCCGGCGCCCCTTGTCTCGTGGTCGATCTGGACGTGGTCGAGCGCAATTACCTGCGGCTGCGTGAGCTCATGCCGCCGGCCGAGATCTACTACGCCGTCAAGGCCAACCCGGCCGCGGACATCCTCGAACGCCTGGTGGGGCTGGGCTCCAGCTTCGATGCCGCGAGCATCGGCGAGGTCGAGGCGTGCCTCGCCGCGGGGGCGCCGCCGGACCGGGTCTCCCACGGCAACACCATCAAGAAGCTCGCCGACATCTCCCATGCCTTCCGGCTCGGCATCGATCTCTTCGCCTTCGATTCCCGGGTCGAATTGGAGAAACTGGCCAAGGCCGCACCTGGCGCCCGCGTGTTCTGCCGTATTGCCCTGGACAACACCGGAGCAGGGTGGCCTCTCTCGCGCAAGTTCGGCTGCTCGCTGGAGACGGCACGCGAGCTGATGCTGCGGGCCGCCGAGATGGGGATGGATCCGCACGGCATCTCCTTTCACGTCGGCAGCCAGCAGTGCGACATCAACCAGTGGGACATCGCCATCGGGCGCTCCGCGATGCTGTTCTCGGACCTGGCCGAGAGCGGGCTCGAGCTCGGCATGCTCAACCTCGGGGGCGGCTTTCCCATTCCCTACCGCGAGACTGTTCCCAGCCCCGAAGAGATCGCGGCGTTCATCCGCCGCTCGCTTACCCGACACTTCGGTAACCGGCTGCCCGGGCTCATCATCGAGCCGGGCCGGGCGGTGGCCGCGGACGCCGGGGTGATCCGGAGCGAGGTGGTGCTCGTGGCCCACCGCGAGCCCGGCGGGGAGCGCTGGGTCTATCTCGACATCGGCAAGTTCAGCGGGCTCGCCGAGACCACGGGCGACGCGATTCGCTATCGGCTGCGCAGCTCCCGCGAGGGCGGCGAGACGGGCCCCGTCATGTTGGCGGGACCCACGTGCGACGGCGCCGACATCCTGTACGAGTCCACCGATTATGAACTACCGCTGGCCCTCGGCGTCGGCGATCACGTCGACATTCTGTCGACGGGCGCCTACACCACAACCTACAGCTCCGTGGGGTTCAACGGCTTCCCGCCGCTCAAGGCCTACTACATCTAGGCTCTCGGACCCCCCGCGGTAGTGGCGATCCTGTCGGCGCGCCGCTGCAGCTTGTCGAGCAGCCGGTCCAGCTGAGCCACCTCCTCCGAGCTCAGCACCTCGATGAGCGCCGCCTCGCGTCCGCGGGCGAGAGGTACGATCCGACGGTAGATATCCGCCCCGGCCCGGGTATGGCTGAGGAGGCCCCGCCGCCGGTCCTCCGGGTCGGTTCGGCGCTCGATCAAGTCAGCCTTGAGGAGGCGCGCAACCGCGCGGCTCACCCGCACCTTGTCCATCTCGGTGCGGGTAGAGACGCCGCTCGCCGTCAGAGGCGCAAAGCGGCCCAGAACGGCCAATACCCGCCATTCCGGTATGCTCAGGCCGAACCTGGCCTGATACTCGCGGGCGATCGCCCGGCTTACCGTGTTCGCCAGCACTGAAAGTCGGTACGGCACGAAACGCTCGAGTATCAACGGACCGGCTTCAACCTTCCTGGCAGGCGCGTGGCGGGCGGCCATGATCGGACCTTGATTTAGTTTCAATTGAAACTTAAATGCGCATGCAAGGCTTGAACGTCAAGTCCCACGGTCGTGTCGTCGCCCTCGGATTTGGCCATGCCAAGCGAAGGAGATTGCCCTATGTCGATAACGGCCCCGAAGCGGAGTGTGGGTGCAACCCGCCCGTTATGGGAAAACCCGCTCGGCACCGACGGCTTCGAGTTCGTCGAGTACGCCTCCCCGGACCCCGAAGCGTTGAGAGACCTGTTCACCAGGATGGGTTTCACTCCCATCGCCCGTCATCGCTCGAAGAACGTGACGCTGTTCCGTCAGGGCGGAATCAACTTTATCCTGAACGAGGAGCCGAACAGCTTTGCCTCGGAGTTCGCCCATGCGCACGGCCCGTCGGCTTGCGCGATGGCCATACGCGTGACCGACGCGCGGAAGGCCTACCAGTTGGTCGCGGAGCGCGGGGCGACGCTCATCGAGAACCATGTGGGGCCGATGGAACTCAACATCCCGACGATCGAAGGCATTGGCGGGATACGTTTCTACATGGTCGACCGATACGGAAGCGGCGCTTCGATTTACGACGTCGACTTCGTGCTCTTCGACGACGTCGATCCCAACCCGAGGGGACACGGCCTCACTTATGTCGATCACCTCACGCACAACGTAAACATCGGCAACATGGACAAATGGTCGGAGTTCTATGAGCGCATCTTCAATTTCAAGGAGATTCGCTACTTCGACATCGAGGGTAAGCTGACGGGGCTGCGCAGCCGGGCGATGACGAGCCCATGCGGCAAGATCCGCATTCCGATCAACGAGTCCGCCGACGACAAGAGCCAGATCGCCGAGTATCTGAAACGCTACAGAGGGGAGGGGATCCAGCACATCGCGCTGGGCACCGACGATATCTACGACACCGTTGAACGCATGCGCGAGCGCAGCATCGCGTTTCTCGACACGCCAGATACGTACTACGAGGCCGTGGACACGCGCCTGCCCGGCCACGACGAGGACCTCGGCCGCATGCAGGCGCTGGGGATTCTGATCGACGGCGCGCCCACCGAGGGGCAAGGCCTGCTTCTGCAGATCTTCACCGAAACCGTCATCGGCCCGATCTTCTTCGAGATCATCCAGCGCAAGGGCAACGAGGGCTTCGGCG
>JBHICL010000209.1:0-6009 GCA_046759605.1 Alphaproteobacteria bacterium
CTCGCGATCGTGCTCGGACCGCTTGCGGAGCAGTCACTGCGCCAGTCGCTGCTCGCGTCCCGCGGAGATATCACGGTCTTCTTGGAGCGGCCCTTGTCCGCGCTGTTCCTGGCTATCGCGTTGCTGCTGGCCTTCTACCCGGTCCTTTCCCGTCTGATCAGGAGCGCGAAGGAAGCGTAGCCTCCGGCCGAATCCGTGCATTTCGGGCAGAAGGCAGACCGATCCGTTCCTCCCGAAACGCCAGGATACCAGGGACTTCCCGAGGTTCCGAGGAGCTTCAAGCAACCGGAGGGGCTTCAGGCGAGAACGTCGATACCCTGCGGACCGCCCCGGATCAGCCGAAGGGGTTCTTCTTCCGTTGCGGTTTCCGGCCGCAGGTCAAGGGACGGATACGACGCGATCCCCGTCCGGTGCTGCCCCATGCCACGGATGGGCTCCATCCGTTGGCTGAGGATCTGGGCCAGAAACGGTAAATGGGGACGGTCCCCGAGACTTGCGCGGGGCAGCGGCCGGACGTGCCCGCCGGCCCGCACGCCGTTGTGGCGCGAGCCGTCATCCTCCCGCGTGGCCGTCCCGATTAGGGCGACCGGTTCCACGGCGTCCGCGACATGCGTACCCGCCCGGCCCGTGCCTTGCGCCGGCGTATACGCCACGATATGCCCGATCGCCGTGGTCTTCACGGAGTTCCCCTCACAATTAATGAATATTCAACTTGTTGATTACTGCAAATCAATGGTTCGTTTTGCATATCGCAAAAGTGTTCGGCATTAAATCTGGTCTTTTACAAGTATTCTGCGAAAAATGTTTCCGTTCCAGTCTCTTACCAAATATTAACGGGTGGGGGCGTAGGGTCGTGCACGTGGCGGGCCTGGCTGCCGTCCGCAGAACGCGGTCCGTCGAACGCACGGCTTCCAGGTAGGAGGTTCACGTGTCCAAGGTCGTGTCCCTGGTGGCGGCCGCCGAACCGTTGCCAGACTTGATCGTGGCGCTGGTCAAAACGGGAGATCTCTTCTTCGAATGGGATCTCGGCGCTGGCGGCATCGAGTGGACCGGACATACCAAGGACGTGCTCGACGTCGCCGACCCGAGCACGTTGAGCACTGGCGACCGCTTTCTCAAACGCCTCCATCCCGAAGATCTTCCGCACCGCATGATCGCGTTGTCGCGCCACCTGGAGCACGGAGTGCCCCTCGACTGCGAATACCGGGTGCGCGGCGACCGGGGCGACTTCCACTGGGTGCAGGAACGCGCCGTGGCGCGCCGCCCGTCGGCGGACGCAGCGACGACGCTGTCCGGGATCATACGCAACATCAACGACCGCAAGCACAACGAGAATCAGCTGCTTTACCTCTCCACGCACGATGCGCTGACCGGGCATTACAACCGGCTTCGGCTGCGCGAGGCGTTGGAGCACGTGATCGAGAGCAACCTGAAGTCGGATAGCGAAGGCAGCCTGCTTCTCGTCGGCATCGATCGCCTCGGCATGGTGGAGGAAGCCTGTGGCGAGGAGGCGACGGACGCGGTCCTGCTCACGGTGGCGAGACGGCTCGAGCGCTGCCTCAGGGCGGGAGACGCGGTCGGTCGTGTCGGCTTCGACCGCTTCGCGCTGGTGCTGGAGCGTTGCAACACGGCGCAGGTGCGGAACGTTGCCAATCGCGTGCTGGCCGCCATTCGCGAGACGGCCATATCGACCCCGGCCGGCCCGATGTACGTCACCGCGTCCGCCGGGGCGACCACCTTTCCCGCCATGGCCAAAACGGCGAGAGAGGTGGTGAGCCAGGCCGACAACGCGCTCAGGAACGCAGTGCGCCTCGGCAGCGACTGCTTCTCCATTTTCAGCGACGTGCCGTCCCATTTCGTCACCAGCCGCAAGGAAATGGCCATCGCCGAGGAGGTGCAACACGCGCTCCGCGAGAATCGGTTCATGCTCGCCTATCAGCCGATTGTCGATGCCGGGTCCGGCGAGGTCGTCTTCTACGAGGGGCTCGCTCGGCTGGTGGACGGGAGCGGCAGTCTGATAACGGCGGCGACGTTCATACCCGTCGTGGAGCAGATGGGACTGATGCGCCTGATCGACCGCCGCGTGCTGGACCTGGGACTCACGGCGCTGGAGACCCACCCGAACCTCAGATTGTCCATCAACGTCTCGGGTCTCACCGGTGTCGACCCGGTGTGGCTACGCCAGCTCGCGGGCCGCCTCCGTGGTCGCCCGGAGGTTGCCCACCGGCTGACTCTCGAGATCACCGAGACCGTGGCGCTCGATGACATCGACGAGTCCTCGCGGTTCGTACGGACCCTGGGCGAGCTCGGCTGCCGCGTGGCGCTGGACGACTTCGGCGCCGGTTTCACGTCGTTCCGGCATCTGCGCGCGCTCAACGTGGATATGGTCAAGATCGACGGATCCTTCGTGCGCGACCTGGCGCGCAACCGCGACAACCAGGTCTTCGTGCGCACGCTCGTGGGCCTCGCGAAGGGCATAGAACTCGCGATTGTGGCCGAATGCGTGGAGACGCACGAGGAGGCTGAGCTGCTCAGGGCCGACGGCGTGCAGTATCTGCAAGGCTACTGCTTCGGTCGGCCGACCGTGGAACCGGAGTTTCCGAAGGCCTGAGGCCCCGCGAGACCGTCCGGCTCACTCGTCCTTTTTCGCCTGAGCCAGGTCGTCGACCTGCTTCCTCAGGGCATCGAGCTGGCTTCTGAGGATGTCCAGGGTGTTCTCCGCGCTCCCCTCGTCCCCCTCGGTCGCCTCGCCGCTTTCCTTCGCGCCATCGCTGGCGCCGTCGGCGGACGCATGGAAGGGCGACCACATCTGCACCGCGCGCTCGAACATCGCCACGTTCTGTCTGCCGATTTCTTCCCACTGGGCGAAGGGGAAGATGCCGCCCATGGTTTCGCTGATGTGGCGACGCATCTGCTCCTGATTCTTCGCGAAGGCGCGCATGGTATAGTCCAGGTAGTTGGGCACCAGCGCCTCCAGGCTGTCGCCGTAAAAGCCGATCAGCTGACGGAGGAAGCTGACCGGCAGAAGGTTCGGCCCCTTGTTCTCCTCCTCGAAGATGATCTGCGTCAGCACCTGTCGGGTGATGTCCTCGCCGGTCTTGGCGTCGACGACGATGAAGTCGACGCCGTCCTTGACCATGCCTGCCAGGTTGTCCAGCGTGACGTAGCTGCTGGTCGCCGTGTTGTAGAGCCGGCGGTTTGCGTACTTCTTGATCGTGACCGGGGCTTTTTTCTGCTTGGCGGCCATCGGCGTTCGCACTCGCAACAAAACAATGATTCATCAGCATAGCAGATTTAACCGCCGGATGCTGCATTGCAACCCGAAGCGCTTGGTTCGCGCGGCGGGGCTCGGCTATAGTCCGGCCCATGGCCGAACCGCCCGATCTGGACGAGCTGGCCCGCCGCTACGTCGATCTCTGGGAGGAGCACCTGGCGGGGATGGCCGGCGATCCCGAGCTGTCCGATCAGCTCGCAAGGTTCTTTCAGGCGATGCGGCAAATGGCGCCGCTGGCCTTTCCCGGCCCCCTGTTCGCGTTCTCGGCTGAACCGGGCGAGGGCGGCGGGGACGCGGGAGGCGAAGGGGGCGGAGGCGGAAAGCGTGCCAAGAGCGACCGCAACACGCGTGGGACCACGTCCGCTGCCGCTGCATCTGGCCACGGCGCTCGAGGGCTGGATGAGCTCGCGCGCCGCCTTGCCGCTGTTGAGGAGCGGCTCGATCGCCTGGAGGCCGGATCTGGCGCCCCGGGCCGAGGCCCTAAGGCAACGCATAGACGGCGAAAGGGCTGAGGAAAGCCCGGTCGGCGGGGTGGAGGGAGCCGCCTTCGATCGCGCGGTCGACGTCGAGGTCCGGCGCCGGCTCGCGGCGTTCCATGAGGGTGTCCAGGCTTACCGGCGGCACCCCTACCGGCGCGAGGTGGAGGCGCCACGGGCGCTCTGGCGCGAGGGCACGACAACCCTCCTCGACTACGGCGCGGCTGTTCCCGGGGCGGCGAGGGGACGACCCGTGCTGTTCGTGCCGTCGCTCATCAACCGCGCCTACATCCTCGATCTGTCGGAGAAACGGAGTCTCGTCCGCGGGCTCGGGGCCCGGGGGATTCGGCCTCTGCTCGTGGACTGGGACGCGCCCGGCGCCCGGGAGCGTCGGTTCACGCTCACCGATTATATTGCCGGGCGGCTCGAGCGCGCATTGAGCGCCGCGGCCGGGATCGCCGGCGGTCCGATCCCCGTCGTCGGGTACTGCATGGGCGGGCTCCTGGCCCTGGCGCTTGCGGCGCGGCGGCCGGACCAGGTGGAGCGGCTGGCGCTCCTGGCGACGCCCTGGGACTTCCATGGCGACGCGTGGGCGAGGGTGCAGGCGCGGGCGGCCGCGGCGACGCTTGTACTCTGGTCACCCCTGCTGGAGACGCTGGGCGAGCTTCCGGTCGACGTGGTGCAGGCGCTGTTCTACACCATCGATCCGTTCCTGGTGTTGCGCAAGTTCGTCAATTTCGCCCGGCTCGATCCGAGCTCCGCCAGAGCAGCCGAGTTCGTGGCGCTCGAGGACTGGCTCAACGACGGCGTCGGCCTGGCCGCGCCGGTCGCGCGGGAGTGTCTTGGCGGCTGGTACGGCGAGAACACCCCGGCGCGCACCGAGTGGCGGATCGCCGGCCGGGCGGTGGATCCGGCGGATGTCGTCTGCCCGAGCCTCGTCGTCGTGCCGCGAAACGACCGCATCGTGCCACCGGCGAGCGCCGAGGTCCTGGCGCGGATTCCCGGCGCCACGACCTTCGCTCCGGAGCTTGGGCATATCGGCATGGTCGTGGGCGCCCGCGCCCGCGAGACCGTCTGGCGTCCTCTTGCGGAATGGCTTTCCGGCGGTTGACGGCGCGCGCGTTGGAAGCGTCTTGCTGCGTTGCAGCATCTGGACTCGTGACGGGGGTCGTTCTATATCCGGCGGCACGGGCTCACGCGGACGCTCGCTCCGCCCCAAGGGAGGCTCTCCATGACAGAAGTCGTCATCGCCGGCGCCGCGAGGACGCCGATCGGAACGTTCAACGGTGCTCTTTCGACCCTGCCCGCATCCCGGCTCGGCTCCGTCGCCATCGCCGAAGCGCTGGCGCGCGCCAAGGTGGAGCCGGGGGAGGTGGACGAGGTCATCCTCGGCCAGGTGCTGACCGCCGCCACGGGCATGAACCCGGCGCGGCAGGCGCTTCTGGACGCCGGTATTCCCGCGGAGCGGACGGCCTATCTCGTGAACCAGGTGTGCGGCTCGGGTCTGCGCAGCGTCGCCCAGGGTTTTCAGGCGCTGAGGCTCGGCGAGGCCGACATCGTGGTCGCGGGCGGGCAGGAAAGCATGAGCCAGGCCCCGCACGCCGCGCACATGCGCACCGGGACGAAGATGGGCGACGTCAACTTCGTGGACACCATGATCAAGGACGGCCTGTGGTGCTCGATCATGGGCTATCACATGGGGACGACGGCCGAGAACGTCGCCGAGCGCTGGCAGGTCACGCGCGAGGCCCAGGACGAGTTCGCGGCGGGCTCGCAGCAGAAGGCCGAGGCGGCGCAGAAGTCCGGCCGGTTCAAGGACGAGATCGTCGCCGTCACGGTGAAGACCCGCAAGGGCGAGACCGTGGTCGAGGACGATGAGCACCCGCGCCACGGCACGACCGTGGAGGCGCTGGGGAAGCTGCGCCCCGCCTTCGACCGGGAGGGCTCGGTCACCGCCGGCAATGCCTCGGGCATCAACGACGGGGCGGCGGCGCTGGTGCTGATGCGCGCGGAGGAAGCATCGCGTCGCGGCGTCGAGCCCCTGGCCCGCATCGTTTCCTGGGCCACGGCGGGGGTCGATCCGGCGGTCATGGGCACGGGACCCGTGCCGGCGAGCCGCAAGGCGCTCGAGAAGGCCGGGTGGAGCGTCGAAGACCTGGACCTCGTCGAGGCCAACGAGGCGTTCGCCGCGCAGGCGGTCGCCGTCAACCGGGACATGGGCTGGGACACGGAGAAGGTGAACGTGAACGGCGGCGCCAT
>JBHICL010000210.1:0-6009 GCA_046759605.1 Alphaproteobacteria bacterium
TTGCCTTCGCGGCCGCGGAAATACGCGGCTTGAAACGGTCCGACCGGCGCGCCCCGGAGGATTCGAACCCCCAACCTCCCGACCCGGATCCTGAAGCGCCGGTTTCTTCCACTCTCGACCCCGGCGGCGGCCGCGTTTGCGGCGATTGACTTAGATCAAGGCGCGGAGCCGGCGCCTTGGCTAATGAATTCAGACAAGACCGGCAAGAGGGGACCATGCACGCCAGTGTTGAAGAGAGGACTCGGAGCAACCGGATGTTCCGGCCACGAAGGAGCCGGGCCGTTCTCGGCCTTGGATTCGCGATTGTGACGCTGGCGCTCGTGAGCGTGTTCGGTGCCGCTCGGTGGTATGCGGGCCGCATCTCCCTGCCCCGCTACTGCGAGGATCCCGAAGCCGCCGCGGCGCTGGTCGAGCGTGTTCTCAACGAGCGGCGCCCCGCCGGTGAGGGCTCGACCCGGCCTTACGTGGTCGCCGCCAAGCTGGTGTTTATCGTGCCCCGGCGCCAAGGCGAGACGGTTCCCGCCTATGCGGCCCGATTGCGCGCCCGCATCGAGGCAAGTTGTCGGTGACGATGCCCTCGTGGGGACCGCCGAACCCGAATTGCAAGCAATCCCACGCCTCACGAGGCGCCGCCACGACAAAACAAGGAGGATTCGTCCCATGACCCGGAAACCACGCCGCTCGATCATCGGCCCGGCGGCCTTTGTCGTGACGCTGGCCGCCGTGCTCGTGTTTTTCTGGTGGCTGCTCATCTTTGAACATGGCCTCCCGGCGGCGCAGTAGGACGGAGGAAGAGGAATGAGTATGAACCGTCTGATCGCCTTCGCTTTCGCCCTGGCGGCCTGGCTGGTCTACTTCTACCTGGTCGACACGCTGATCATGGAGGCCCAGGGCCTTCACGTCGGCTGGAACTTGATGCCCGCCTCGTGATGCGTGTTGAGCGGCTCCTCTGGTGCGTTGCATTCGCGGCGATCCTGCTCGCGTTGCCGGACCTCGCGTTTGCCGCCGTCGACGCTGCCTCGGCCCCCGCCCCCGTGCCGACACGGGCCGACTATCCCTCCATCGGCGGCGTCGGCGGCCGCAACTATGTCTGGGTCCTTGCCCAGATGCACCTGTTCCTCGCCGCCTTCGTGCTGGCGGTGCCGCTGTTCGTTTTGGTCATCGAGCTGACGGGAGTGCTCAAGGGCGATGACCGCTACGACGTCATGGCCCACGAGTTCATGAGGATCTCGATCGCCGCCTATTCGCTCACCGCGCTGGCGGGCGGCGGTCTGACGCTCGCCCTGTTCCTGTTCTACCCGGTGGTAATGGGATACCTGATGCGGGTGTTTCAGGGTCAGGTTCTGTTCTACGCCTTGCTGTTCGGGTTGGAGACCGTCTTCCTCTATGTCTACTACTACTCGTGGAACGCCTTGCGTTACGGCGATCGTAAGTGGTTCCACCTCAGCATCGGCCTGTTGCTCAATGCCGTCGGCACGACCTTGATGTTTCTCGCCAACGCGTGGGCGACCTTCATGATGGCGCCCTCCGGTGTTGATGCCACGGGGGCGGTGACCGGCTCGATCTGGGAGGTCATGCGCGGTCCGCTTTGGAATCCCCTCAATCTCCACCGGTTTCTTGCCAACATTGCCTATGGCGGGGCCATCGTCGGGGCCTACGCGGCATACAGCTTTCTCAGCGCCAATCGCGCGGAAGAGCGCGCCCATTACGACTGGATGGGGTACACGTCTAACATGATCGCCATCGCGGCGTTTCTGCCTCTGCCTTTCGCCGGTTATTGGCTCATGGCCGAGATCTATGCCTACAGCCAGCAGATGGGCATCACCGCCATGGGCGGCGTGCTGGCTTGGCTGTTCATCATCCAGGCGGTGCTGATCGGCTCGATCCTTTTGGCGGCGAATTACTACCTGTGGTGCGGCATGGGCCGCACCGAGGGCGGGGCGCGCTACTTTCCATACATCAAGTATATCGGGATTGTTCTGCTTGGCGGTTTCCTGGTGTGGGTGACGCCGCACACCCTGATCCTTACGCCCGAAGAGGTCCAGATGCTGGGCGGCGCCCATCACAAGGTGCTCGGCCCGCTCGGCCTGATGCCGGCCAAGAACACGGCGGTAAACCTGATGTTGCTGGCGACGTTTTTGTCGTTCCAGCTGTTCCGTCGCGCGGCCCGCGTGCCA
This sequence comes from Alphaproteobacteria bacterium, assembly GCA_046759605.1. GTDB lineage: Bacteria > Pseudomonadota > Alphaproteobacteria > UBA6615 > UBA6615 > JBHICL01. Next base: position 2,178 of record JBHICL010000210.1, read on the forward strand.
ACGGTGTCGTGGGCATGGGCGGGCAATGCCGTCATCGTTGCTCTCTATACGGCCGGGGTGCTCAACATCGTCGGCGCGGGACTTTACGGCTATTTCACTGCGACGGTTTACAAGGTCGGATCCTCGGTGCCGCAGGTGGCGACCACGCTCTCGGTGATTGTCTTCTCGCTCGTCATCGACGGTCTGATGGGGCGGGGCGCGACCAAGAGCGAGGTCCATTGGGGACGCATGTCGGTGCGCTCGCAGTACGCCCTTTTCGTGCTGCCTGTGGCCTTCACCTGGCTGATGGCGCTGATGGGCTATATCCGTTCGTCGGTGCGCACGCACTGGCACGTGTACACGATCATGAGGGACGCCTCGCCCGAGGCCTATATCCCCACCATCGGCAGCGCCGGTAACGTCATCACCCTGGTGACGCTGGCCTTCATGGCCGTCATCGTCTTTGTCTTCTGGCTTTCCCGGCTGGATACGACACGGCAGCCCGCGCCGGGCGAGGCAACGCCATGACGTTCCTTCGCGTGGCCGGCTTCAGCTTGCTGATAGTGCTCGGCTATACCCTGTTCACGAACATCGTGCCGCAGATCCAGTCGGACCCCCCGAAAGAGGAGGAGGTGGAGGTCGGCGCCCTCGATCGCGCCGGGCAGATTGCCTGGGGCGAAAGGTTGTTCGCGGGCAAAGGCACCTGCACCCTGTGTCACAACAAGATGGGGCGGGCGCCCGACCTTCTGGCGATGGTCCTTCGAAAGACCTTCGCCGCCCGCCTCGCCGATCCGCGGTACGACGGCAAGGCCAAGGGCCTCGAAGGGGCGGCGGCGATCGGGGCCTATCTGAGCGAGTCGTTGCTCGAGCCGTCGGCTTTCGTGGTGGCGGGATACGGCAAGAAGGGCACGAGCGACACCGTCAGCCCCATGCCCAACGTCGGCGCGGCGCCGATCGCGCTGTCGCAACCCGAGATCACCGCCTTGATCGCCTTCCTGGAGGACAGAGCCGGCAGTGAGATTACCGTCCCGCTGCCCGCAGGCGCCGCAACGGCCGCGTCCAGGGAAGAGGAAACGGGAGAGGAGGGGCCCGCCGCGACGGCGCGGGCGGCGATCGAAAAATTCGGATGCGCGGCCTGCCACGACCTGTTCGGGTCGGGCGCGGACGCCGGCCCCAAGCTCGCCGGCATCGGCATGCGTCTCGATCGCGAGGCCCTGCGCCGGGCGATCCTCGATCCCAACGCCGAGATCGCCAAGGGCTACAAGCCTGACACGATGCCCACCGACTTCGGCAAGCAGATGCGGGCCAGCGAACTGGAGCTGGTGATCGATTATCTGATGAACCAGCCGGCGGCGGAGGCGGCGCAATGAGGCGGTTGATGAGCCACCCCCTGACCGTGGTCGTGCTCGTCATTGCCGGTCTCTATGTCTTGTTCGCCTACCTTATCCAGCCGCCGCTGCCCAGATCGCTGCTCAGCCAGTTTATGGTTTACAGCGTCATCGGCGTCCTCATGGTGGCGACCTTCGATGACGCCGCGTGTAAGCGGTTGTTCGAGCCGATCCAGGCCTTGCTCGGGTCGCCCGCGCTCAGGATTTGGCGCACGGTGGCTTTTTTCGCGGTCGTCCTGGGCGCCTCGGCCCTGACCTACCAGGGGGTCAAGCCCAGCCTGAAGGCGCCCGTCGAACTGCGGGCTGTACACCCGGCGCCACCATCGACCTTCCGCGCCTATGGCCGAGGCTACGATCCCGTCAAGTTGCAAAACCCGCTGCGCAAGGGTGCGCCCAAAGGCAGCGACGCCTATCGGGCGCTCATCCAGGAGGGCCGTGCGCTTTACTACAAGAACTGCCTTCACTGCCACGGCGACATGCTCGACGGCCAGGGTCATTTCGCCGCGGCCTTCAACCCGCGTCCGGCCAATTTCCAGGATGTCGGAACCATCGCCCAGCTACAGGAATCCTTCCTGTTCTGGCGTATCACCACCGGCGGGCCGGGGCTGCCGCGCGAAGGCGCGCCGTGGGCTTCGGCGATGCCGGTGTGGCACGAACTGCTCGAGGAAGAAGAGGTCTGGAAAATCATCATGTTCCTTTACGACTACACGGGCTTCGAGCCCCGTTCGTGGGAACTGGGGGAGCAGGGCGGCGCGCCGCCGTCGGGCGTGGAGCCGGGCAAGGCCGATAGCGGTGCTGAACGGGCAGCCGAGGATGGGGCCGGCGAAGCGGCGATCCGGCACGTTTATCGCAAACGCTGCAGCCAGTGCCACGGCAAGGAGGGCGCGGGCGACGGACCGGCGGCCGAGTTCCTTTATCCCAAGCCCCGGGACTTCACGCTGGGCGTGTTCAAGTACAAGACGACCGAGGCCGACTCCGAGTTCCCCTCCGACGACGATCTGCGCAAGACCATCCGCGAGGGTCTTCCGGGAACCTCTATGTTGGCCTGGCGCGGTGTCCTCAGCGATGCTGAGATCGACGGCCTCATCAAGCTGATCAAGACCTTCGGGGATTGGCAGGAGGAAGAGCTCGAACTCAAGCCCATCGATGCGGGAGAGCAGGTGCCGAGCTCGCCGGAATCGATCGCCCGCGGCGCCAAGCTGTTCGAGAAGGCGTGCGTGCAATGCCATGGCGCGGCGGGGCGCGGCAACGTCCCCTCCGGCAAGAAGCTCAAGGACGACTGGGGCGACCGCATCTGGCCGCGCAACCTGAGCCGCCCCGAAACCTGGCGATGGACCAGGGACGCCAAGGACGTGTTCCAGCGGATCAGCACGGGCATCCGCGGAACGCCGATGCCGGAGCACACCAAATCCATGTCGGTGCAGGACCGCTGGGATGTGGCGAACTATGCGATGACCTTGAGGAAAAACGCGGTGCCGCTCACCCAGGGCGTGACCGTGGTGCACGGTGCGCGCATCAAGGGGGCGGTGCCGAGCGATCCCGATGACCCCGCCTGGCGGCGCGCGACGCCGATCACTTTCCCCCTGGCGCCCAATATTATCAAGGAGCCGCGGCTGTATTACTCGCTCAACGACACGATCACCGTGCGGGTCTTGTTCAACGACGAGGCGCTGGGCATTCGCCTCGACGTCGACGACCGCACCTATTCGGTGCCGGGCCACGAGGAGGAAAGGCGCTACGCCCTCGCCGGCATCAAAGCCACGCCGGATGCGGTGGCGGTACAGTTTCCCGCCGAGATTCCCACGACCAGCGAAAAGCCGTGGTTCCGCCATGGTGACGCCAAGCACCCGGTCAGCATGTGGTATTGGCGCGCGCCGAGCGTGGAGCCGGCGCGGCCGCAACAAGTCGCGCTGCTCGACGGCGCGGGCCCCGACAAGCCGCCGGCGCCGCGCGAAAACGCGGGCGGCCTCGGCGGTATGGGCGTTTGGCAAGACGGACAGTGGCGTGTCGTCTTCACCCGCGGGCTCAAGACCGACGAGGTGCGCGATATCCAGTTCGAGATCGGGCGTTACATCCCGATCGCCTTCGCCAACTGGGACGGCTGGGCGGGCCAGAGCGGCGGCCGCCATACCCTTACGACCTGGTACTGGCTGCTGCTCCCGCCCGAAGAGCGGCCTTTGCTGGTTTACGGCACTCCCGGCGGGGCCGGACTCCTCGCCGCCGTCCTCTTCCTGGGGGCGGCCCGCCGTCAGCGCAACCGCCGGACGGGCCAACAGGCATGAAAGTCTGATGCGCCCGGAGTGGCGGTGTTGCGCCATTTAGAACCTCGGACGCTGCCCCAGGCAGAGAACAACGAGGCGTTTGGTGCGCCTTAACCCGGCGGCGCCTTGCGTTCGCCCCTCATCGCCTGCCCTCGCATTTGCAAAGCTCCCTGAGATAGAGAACCAGCCCCTCGATCTCCTTTT
>JBHICL010000211.1:0-5890 GCA_046759605.1 Alphaproteobacteria bacterium
CGCGGTCATTCATGGCCATCCTCCCTGAACCCTATGGGCCGCACCGACCCTCACCCGGTGCGGCTCATTTTTTTGCGCGGCCAGCGTAGGCGGACGAGGACCTGCCGGACGGTTAACGGCGGCCTCGCGGCGCTTCCCACTGGCCAGGTATTGGCTGCATATGCATCCTGTTTTCGGGCGTTGAAGTTTGTGGTAGGTTGCCTGGAGAAGGCCATCTCGTGTGCCCGGTCGAAGGGACCGCGGATGGCGGAGCCAGGGAGGAGGCGTCAAAGATGACACTATTGCGAAGCAATGCCGCTGGTCGGGTTCTCAGCGCATCCGCGCTGAGCCTGGCGCTCGTCGTGGGAGCGAGCGTGGCCAGCGCCGAGGTGGTCTTCCACCGGGGCAACACCGGTGAGCCGGAGACGTTGGATCCACACCGCACCTCGACGACCTACGAGTCGAATATCCTGCACGACCTGTTGGAAGGTCTCGTAATACACGATCCGGCCGCGAACGTCGTTCCCGGCGTCGCGGAGAGCTGGGAGATCAGCGAGGACGGCAAGATCTACACGTTCCACCTTCGAGGGAACGCCAAGTGGTCGAATGGCGATCCGGTAACGGCCGGGGACTTCGTCTTCTCGTTGCGGCGCATTCTCACGCCCGATACCGGCGCGAAGTACTCGAACATCCTGTATCCGATAAAAAGCGCGGAGGCCATCAACAACGGCGAAGCTTCTCCCGAGGACCTCGGCGTAGTGGCAATTGACGACACGACGCTCCAGATAGAGCTCGAAAGTGCGACGCCGTATTTCCTCGAGCTGCTGACGCACCAGACGGGGCTGCCGGTGCACCCTCCGTCCGTCGAGGCGTGGGGCGATGATTTCGTCCGGCCGGAAAACATGGTGACGAACGGCGCCTACATCCTGGACGAGGTGGTTCCGCAAGCGCACGTCAAGGCGGTGCGCAATGAGAACTACTGGGAGAACGACAGCGTTCAGGTCGATACGATCTTCTACTATGCGACAGAGGACCGGGCCGCCGCGTTGCGCCGCTTCCAGGCGGGTGAGCTGCACACGAACAACGATGTGCCCCAGGACCAGGTTCGCTGGATGAAGGAAAATTTGGCCGAGGAGTTCAAGGCGTCGCCTCGTCTCGGTACCTATTACTACGCTCTCAATATGAAAGACGCTGCCCTAGCCGACGCGCGCGTGCGCCGGGCTCTCTCCATGGCGATTGACCGGGAGTATATCGTCGAGGAGATCACCGGAGCTGGGCAAATGCCCGCATACAGTTTCGTGCCGCCCGGAACAGGCAACTATGGCGAGCCGGCGTTGGCCGACTACAGAGAGCTGTCGATGATCGATCGCGAAGAGCAGGCGATCGAGCTTCTGACCGAGGCAGGGTACGGCCCGGACAACCCGTTGGAGGTGGAGATTCGCTACAACACGTCCGAAAACCACAAGCAGGTGGCTCTGGCGATTGCCGATATGTGGGCGCCGTTGGGTGTGGAGGTGAAGCTTTTCAACAGCGATGTGGCCACGCATTATGCGTATCTGCGCGACGGCGGCGAGTTCCAGGTCGCGCGCGCGGGCTGGATCGCCGACTACAACGACGCCCAGAACCTCCTGTTCTTGGTCGAGAGCGATAGTGTCGGGTTCAACTACGCCAAGTACGACAACCCGGAATACGATGCTCTGATGGACAAGGCCGCCACGACCATCGACCTGGAAGATCGGGCGAAGATCCTGCGCCAGGCGGAAGAGCACTTCATGCGGGATTTGCCGTTTATCCCCATCTACCACTACGTCAATCTCGAGCTGGTCTCCAGCGACGTTAGCGGGTGGGAGCAAAACGTTCAGGGAGTGCACCTGACCAAGTATGTCAGGCTGAAATAGTCTGACGGCTGGCAGCTATTTCCCGGGGCCGCGGAATGCGGCCCCGGGAAATCCGCTTGGGCGATGCAACGACGCCGACTGTGTGAACGGCCGCGGCCCTGCCGGCAGGAAGAGGCGAAGGGAGGGCCGTCGATGTGCTGAGTTATGCGATCAGGCGCCTTCTTGGCGCCATTCCCACCGTATTCATAATAATCACGGTCTCGTTCTTTCTCATCCGACTGGCCCCGGGTGGACCGTTTGCGCTGGAACGTCCGCTGCCGGCGAATATCATGCGCAACCTGGAGGCGATTTATAACCTCGATAAACCTCTGCTGGTTCAGTTCTGGCTCTACCTGCAAAACCTGTTTCAGGGAAACCTCGGCCCGTCGATGGTCTACCGCGATCTGTCGGTTGCCGAGATCATCATGAGCGGGCTGCCGGTTTCGATTCAATTCGGTGGCGCCGCGATCCTCCTCGCTCTGGTCCTCGGCTGCGTTCTCGGCTCTTACGCCGCGCTGAAGCAGAACAGTCCGTCGGATTATTCGGTCATGGCGGTAGCGATGGTCGGCATTACGATTCCGAATTTTGTGGTGGCGCCATTGTTGCAGCTCGTGTTCGGGGTCGAGCTCGGGTGGTTGCCGGTGGCAGGGTGGGGAGAGGGCGCCTTCGTCAACAAGATCATGCCGGTGTTGGCGCTGGCGCTGCCTCAGATCGCGGTCGTCTCGCGCCTGACCCGTGGCAGCATGATCGAGATCCTGAGGTCCAACCACATCAGGACGGCTCGCGCCAAGGGCTTGCCGGAGCGCATCGTCGTCTGGCGACACTCCTTGCGCGCGGCGCTTCTGCCGGTGGTCTCATATCTGGGCCCGGCGGCCGCCGCGCTGCTGACCGGCTCGGTTGTCATCGAAACGATTTTTGGTGTGCCGGGGGTCGGCCGGTTCTTCGTCCAAGGCGCGCTGAACCGGGACTACACCCTGGTCATGGGCACAGTCGTCCTCATCGCCACGTTCATCGTGATTTTCAACCTGATCGTCGATCTGGTGTACGGCTTCCTCGATCCCAAGGTGCGGTATGACTGAGGAGATATCCGGGCCGTGACTTCGATCACACGCTTCGAAGACCTGGAAGGACGTGAGGTCGAGGGCCGCAGCCTTTGGGCGAACGCCTGGGCCCGGCTCCGGGCGAACAAGGCCGCCGTGGCGAGCGTCCTGATACTTGGAATCATTGCGCTGGCATCGGTCTTTGGTCCGTTGTTATCGCCGCACGGTATTGGCCAGGTCTACCGTTCGTACACGAAGGTGCCGGCGAGCCTCGAACCATATCCGAGGCAAGCGGACATTCCGGATCTCGTGGACCGGGTGCTGCGACGAAGCAGAGCAACGGTCGAGGCGCTCGAGATCGATGGCGGGACGATTGTTCTGCAGCTCAGCAGCGAGCGCGAGCTCGATCCCCGGCTGGTTCGCGGCTTTGAGCGCAGCGCCGACTTCATCGACGTCGAGATCGTTGAACGGAGTCCGGACGGACGCGCCATGACGATCGAGATGAGCGTGGCACGTCTCTACTTCCTGTTCGGAACGGACGCCAACGGGCGTGACCTCCTCACGCGCGTCCTGTTCGGAGGCCGGATCTCGCTGATGATCGGATTCCTGGCCACGTTCGTCAGCCTGGTGATCGGTGTCGCCTATGGGGCGACCGCGGGATATCTCGGCGGCCGGGTCGACAACGTGATGATGCGGATCGTCGATATCCTTTATTCGATCCCGTTCATGTTCTTCGTCATCCTCTTGATGGTGTTCTTCGGACGCAACATCGTGCTCATGTTTATCGCCGTCGGCGCCATCGAATGGCTCGACATGTCGCGCATCGTCCGCGGCCAAACCTTGAGCATCAAACGCAAGGAGTTCATCGAGGCCGCGCACGCCTGTGGCGTGAACACCGTAACGATCATACGCCGGCATGTGGTCCCCAATACGCTGGGTCCGGTGGTCGTCTACATGACTCTCTTGGTGCCAAGAGTGATCCTTCTGGAAAGTTTCCTCAGTTTTCTGGGCCTGGGCGTGCAGGAGCCGATGACGAGCTGGGGCGTGCTGATTTCCGAGGGGGCGAACAATATAGTCGGCGCGACCTGGATGCTCATCTTTCCGGCGATCTTTCTGGCGGTGACGCTGTTTTGTTTCAATTTCATCGGTGACGGGCTGCGTGACGCCCTCGACCCGAAGGATCGCTGATCGTGCTCGAGACAGCCCGGGAATCCGATCGCGATACGACCGCAACTCGCCCCGCCCCGGTGCTCGAGGTTCGTGACCTCGTCACGCGTTTTGCGACACCGGAGGGCGAGGTGTGCGCCGTCAACGATGTTTCATTCACGGTGGTGGAGGGTGAGACGGTTGGCATCGTCGGCGAATCAGGGTCGGGAAAAAGCCAGGTCTTCATGTCCGTGATGGGTTTGCTGGCCGCGAACGGATGGGCCAGCGGGCAAGTGAAGTACAGAGGAAGAGATATCCTTGGCATTCCACGCCAACAGCTCAATCGGATACGCGGCTCCCGCATCTCCATGATCTTTCAGGATCCCATGACTTCGTTGAATCCATACCTCAAGGTCTCCAAGCAGTTGACCGAGGTCCTGGTGCAGCACAAGGGGATGGGCGAAGGCGAGGCGATGCGGCGCTCGGTGGAGATGCTCGATCTCGTTGGTATCCCCGAGGCACGGCGCCGGATCACGATGTACCCGCACGAGTTCTCCGGCGGAATGCGCCAGCGCGTGATGATCGCAATGGCTCTGTTGTGCGAGCCCGATCTTCTCATCGCGGACGAGCCTACGACGGCGCTCGACGTAACCGTTCAGGCGCAGATCATCGATCTCATGCGCGATCTGAAGACCGAGCTGAATACCGCCATCGTGATAATCACGCACGATCTCGGAGTCATCGCCGGTTTGTCCGACCGCGTCATGGTCATGTATGCGGGACAATTCGTCGAACGTGGAACGGTGCGGGATATATTTTACGATCCGCAGCATCCCTATACCGAGGGCTTGCTGAAAAGCATGCCCAGAATCGACGAAGAGGACGTCGAAGAGGAGCTGACCTCCATTCCGGGGCAACCGCCGAACCTGCAGAACCTGCCGGGCGGCTGTAGTTTCCGGCCGCGATGTCCTTACGCGTTTGATCGCTGCGAGGCGGAAGAACCGAGCCTGGCCCGGTTTGCGGCAGCGCGCGCCAAGGCCTGCCATCTGGACGGTCTTCAGGCGGGAGTGGCGATCAAGGGAGCCGCGACGCCATGAGCCTTGCTTCGCCGCCTCCACGTGAGGGTCCGCTACTGAGCGTGCGGGATCTGAGAGTCCATTTTCCCATGCCAAGGCGGATGCTTGGACGGCGTCGTGAGTACCTGAAGGCGGTGGACGGAATAAGCTTCGATCTCAAGCCCGGAGAGACCCTGGGGGTGGTGGGCGAGTCCGGTTGCGGAAAGTCGACGTTGGGTCGCGCGATCCTGCAACTTATCCCTCCCACCGCGGGGCAGGTGGTCTGGATGGGACAGGACCTCACCAAGGTTACGCGCGGGTCGATGCGGGCCAAGAGATCGGAGATGCAGATCATCTTTCAGGATCCCCTCGCCTCGCTCAACCCGCGGATGACGATCGGTGACATCATTGCAGAGCCGCTGCTCACCCACGATCCGGCGATCGGCCGGGATGCGGTTCGAGAGAAGGTGGCGGAATGGCTTGCGCATGTCGGCCTGATGCCGCAGATGATCAATCGATACCCGCACGAGTTTTCCGGCGGCCAATGTCAGCGGATCGGCATCGCTCGAGCGATGATACTGGAACCGAAACTGGTCATTTGTGACGAGCCCGTCTCGGCTCTCGACGTTTCGATCCAGTCTCAGGTGATCAACCTGCTTATGCGGTTACAGCGTGAGTTTCAGCTCTCCCTTGTCTTCATAAGCCACGATCTCAGTGTCGTTCGCCATATCAGTCACCGCATCATGGTGCTGTATCTTGGCAAGCTGGTCGAACTGGCGGGCCGAGACGCGCT
>JBHICL010000212.1:0-5884 GCA_046759605.1 Alphaproteobacteria bacterium
TGGAACCGCGCGCGGCGGTCGCCGAGTTCGATGCGGCGGCGGATCGCTTCACCCTCCATGTCGGCTGTCAGGGCGTGTTCGGCCTGCGCAATACCCTGGCGACCGAGGTGCTCCGCATCGAGCCTGAGCGCCTGCGCGTGCTCGCGGGCGACGTCGGTGGCTCGTTCGGCATGAAGGGCGCGACCTATCCGGAGTATGCCATCCTGCTGCACGCGGCCCGGGACATCGGCCGGCCCGTCAAGTGGGCCGACGAGCGCTCCGATAGCTTCCTCTCGGATCACCACGGACGCGATGCGGTCGTCGAGGGCGAGCTCGCCCTCGACGAGGAAGGCCGGATTCTTGCCGTTCGGATCACCGGGCTTGCGAACATGGGCGCGTACGTCGCCGGCTTTGCCCCGGCCATACCGACGATGAACGTCGTCAAGAACGTGGCCAGCCTCTACCGCACGCCGTTGATTGGCGTGGCGACGAGGTGCGTGCTCACCAACACCACGCCGATAAGCGCGTACCGTGGGGCGGGGCGGCCCGAGGGCAACTATTACATGGAGCGGCTCCTCGACGCCGCGGCGCGCGAGACCGGGCGGGATCCGGTCGAGCTCCGGCGCGGGAACATGATACCCAGGGATGCGCTGCCGTTTCGCGCGGGCTCGGGCCTCGAGTACGACAGCGGCGACTTCGAGGCGGTCATGGACGCGTGTCTCGACAGCGCCGATTGGGCCGGATTTCCCGCTCGGCGCGCCGAGACCGAGAGAAGGGGCCGGCTCCGGGGGATCGGCCTCGCCTGCTATCTCGAGGTCACCGCGCCGCCGGGCAAGGAGATGGGCGGCGTCCGCTTCGAGGCCGACGGGCATGTAAGCATCGTGACCGGGACCCTGGACTACGGCCAGGGGCACGCCTCGACCTTTGCCCAGATTCTTTCCGATATCCTGGGCCTTCCCTTCGACCGCATTCGCCTGATCCAGGGCGACAGCGACCAGCTGCTCGTCGGCGGTGGCACGGGCGGGTCCCGCTCCACGATGGCGAGCGGCGCCGCCATCATCGCGGCGGCGGGAAAGGTCGTCGAGCAGGGCAGGGCTCTCGCCGCGCACCTCCTCGAGACCGCCGAGGACGACATCGAGTTCGCGGGCGGTGTGTTTCGTGTGGTTGGAACGGATCGTTCCGTCTCGCTCCTCGACCTTGCCGCGGAGCTTCGGAAAGAGGGGACGTTGCCGGATGATCTTCCGCGTGGCCTCGACGCCATGATCGTGGTGGATACGCCGCCCTCCGCCTTTCCGAACGGATGCCACATCGCCGAGGTGGAGATCGACCCCGAGACCGGCGCGACAGAGGTCGCGAGCTACGTCGTGGTCGACGATTTCGGCAACCTGATCAATCCGGTCCTCGTCGAGGGCCAGGTCCATGGAGGCGTGGTCCAGGGACTGGGGCAGGCGCTCATGGAGCGGGTCTCCTACGATGGCGAGGGCAACCCGCGATCCGGGTCGCTCATGGACTATGCGGTCCCTCGCGCCACCCACGTTCCCCCGCTTGCGTTTACCTCGCATCCCGTGCCGGCGACGACGAACCCCCTGGGGGCAAAGGGGTGCGGCGAGGCCGGCGTCACGGGCGCTCTGCCGGCGGTGATGAACGCGGTCGTCGACGCGCTCTCGGCCCAAGGCGTCACCCATGTCGACATGCCGGCCACCCCGGAACGGCTGTGGTCGATACTGCGCGTCGGCAAGTGATCCGACCCGGCGCTTCGACCGCGGGTCGTCCGAAAATAATGGTAAGCTGCCGCCTTTCGGGGAGGGGGTTATGAATGGATCCGGTGGCGGGATCGGGCGCTGCGGGCGGGTTCTCGACGCGAAGGTTGCCGCGATCGCGTGGGCTTTGTGTCTGGGCTTTGCGACGGCGACGGCGGCCGATCAGAAAGTCCTGCGTTTCGGGATCGACGCCGCGGACCTCGGGACCGGCGATCCGCACCGCGCGGCCTCGCGTAACGACCGGGCCGTGGTCGATATGATCTTCAATGGTCTCCTGCGCTATAAGCCCGGCTCTGCGCCCGGTCTCGAACCCGATCTCGCCGAGGCCATCCCGGCGCCGAGGCTCGTTGACGGCAGGCAGGTCTGGACCTTCCATCTGCGCCGGGGGGTGATGTGTCACCCCGGGCCTCGAACCGACGCCTACGAGCTGACGGCGGACGATGTCGTGTATTCCTTGCGGCGTGTCGCCAATCCGGAGCGGTCGGCCTATGCGGGTGAGTATGGTGGGATGACCGTGGAGCGGGTGGACGATTTCACGGTCGACGTCGTCTTCGAGGAGCCGCTTTCCTCGATCCTCTTCTTCCCGAAGGTCGCCGATTACGCCGGTGGGTTCATCGTCTGCGCCAAGGCGGTGGAAGCCATGGGAGACGAGGCCTTCGCCGCACATCCGGTCGGCACGGGGCCCTTCATGTTCGAGGACCACGAAGCGGGTAGGCAGGTCCGGCTGACGGCGAACGAGAACTACTTCCGTGGTCGGCCGCGGCTCGATGGGGTGGATGTGCGATACGTGCCCGAGTTCGCCGAACGGGATGCCGACCTCCGCCGGGGGGAGCTCGACGTGATCTTCGGGTCGGAAGAGCCGGAATGGTTCGAGGCCGTCGGGGACGACCAAGCCATGCACGTCGATGTCTTCGGCGTGGGACAGGTCATTACGCTGCACTTCAATACGAGCAGGAAGCCGCTGGATGACGTTCGCGTGCGCAAGGCGATCGCCTATGCCCTCGACCGCGAGGTGTTCCGATCGCTCTTCGCCGAAGGGGTGGTGGAGAACGTATATTCCCCGGTCCCGGTGCGGTTCCTCCCCGGAGGCCTGACCGGTGAAGAGGTGGCAAGGCTGGGTCTCGACTATGCATACGATCCGGCCAAGGCCAGGGAACTGCTCTCGGAAGCCGGCTATCCCGACGGTTTCACGTTGAAGCTCGTTACGTCCGAACGCGGGCACTACGTCGCCAACTACGAGAGCCTCAGGGACCAGCTGGCGCCCCTCGGCATCGCCATGGATCTCGAAGTGGTCGCGCATCGGGAAATGCACCGACGCATTCGTGAGGATGAGAATCCGATTGTCATCTATGTTGCATGGCGGCCCAACGCCGACACCTTCCTGACCCGCTTCTTCCACTCCAACTCGATCGTCGTTTCGGGCGAGAGCCCGGATACCAACTTTTCGCACTACGATCTGATCGACAAGCTGATCGAAACGGCGCGTACGGCGAGGGAGCCGGCGCACCAGGTGCGGTTCTGGAAGCAGGCTCAGATCAAGCTACTCGAGGACATGGCGGCATATCCGCTGCATTACGTGAACCTGGTCTACGCGCGGCGCGCCGATGTGGACTATGGCCACGAGCTGAGTGCGACGATGGCTCTCTATCCTCAGTTCACGGAGACCACGCGTCTGCGCGACTGAAGCGCGCGGCGCCGGCACGGCCTGGGCCGCGCGCGGGGCAGTGAAGGATGAAGATCTATAGCAAGATCCTCCTGGCGACCCTGCCGCTGCTGCTGCTGGCTTTCCTGGTGGCGGGGGGCATCACGTTGTTCCTTTCGCGCGCGGCGCTTACGACGATCGCCGAGGAGTGGCTGGAGACCCGCGGCGCGGAGGCGCTTCAGGCCGCGCGGGACCAGGCCGAGTTCCTGGAGGCCTACGACCTCCACACGGTGGAAGCCAGCGTCAAGCAGGCGCAGGACGATGCCGGGGTCGTCATGGCCACCATCGACATCGGCGACCAGGGTTACGTTTTCGTCGTGGACAGCGATGGAACGATCGCCCAGCACCCGGACAGCGCTCTCGTCGGTCGGGACGTAAGCGGTGAGCCCTGGTTCGCCGAATTGACCGCCGAGGCGACCGGCCGTCTCAGCTACCGGTTCGAAGGGCAGCGCCATCTCGCCAGTTTCCATTATTTCGATCCTTGGAAATGGTACGTCGTGGCCACGGATCCGGAGGACGAGGTCTACGGCGCTGTCAACCGGCTCGGGTCCTATGTCCTCGTCCTGGGTGTTGTCGGATCGGCGCTCATCGCGCTCGTTCTGATGGTGTTGACCCGCAGAGTTACAGCGCCGATCGGAGCGCTCGTGGCCGGCGCGGAGCGCGTGGGCGGTGGTCAGCTGGACACCAGGATTCCGGTCGATACCGGCGACGAGGTCGGAATTCTCGCCCGCGCTTTCAACGACATGACGGAGCAGCTCCGGGTCCTCTACAACAGGTTGGAAGAACGTTTGACCACCGTCGTTTCCAACGCGCCCATCGTCCTGTTCTCGCTCGACAAGAAGGGAGAGTTCACCCTGTTGGAGGGCAAGGGCCTGGACGCCTTGGGTCTTCATTCCGACGAAGTCATCGGGCGCCCCGTCTCCGAGATTCTTGCTCGGGCGCCCGAGATCCTGGAGGCGACGAACGCGGCCCTGGGCGGCGCCACCGTTAATTCGATCGCCGCCTTCGACGACCTGATCTTCGAGGTCTGGTGCTCGCCCCTCGATGACGTCTCGGGCGCCGCCGATGGCATAATCGGCGTGGCGGTGGACGTCACCGAGCGCAAGCGGGCCGAGGAGAAGCTCCGCCGGCAGGCCGAATATCTGGCCGCGCTCAACGAAACGACGCTTGGAATCGTCAGCCGCCTGGAACCCGAGGGTCTGCTCGAAGCCCTGATCAGCCGCGCCGGTCAGCTCCTCGATGCGCCGCACGGCTTCATCTATCTGGCCGAGGACGGCGGACGAGAGATGAGCCGCAGGATCGGGGTCGGGGTCTACAAGGAATCGATCGGTTATCGGTTGAAGCCGGGCGAGGGTGTGGCCGGCAGGGTGTGGCAGTCGGGCAAGCCGCTGGTCATCGAGAATTACGACACCTGGGAAGGGCGTGTCCCGAACGTGAAGTATGACGGATTCATTCGCGCCCTCCTCGGCGTTCCACTGAAGTCCGGGGAGCAGGTCGTGGGCGTGCTGGGCATGGCCTACGACGTCGGCTCCGAGCACGTTATCGGCGATGAAGAGGTGGAGGTCCTCGGTCGCTTCGCGGAGCTCGCCTCTATCTCTCTGGACAACGCGCGCCTCTACACCGCGGCTCAGGAGGCCAACCGGCGCGTGATGGAGCAGAACCGTATGCTCGAGTCCGTGTCGACCAAGCTTTCGAAGTACCTGTCGCCCCAGGTCTATTCGTCGATTTTCAGCGGCAAGCAGAGCGTCGAGATTTCATCGAAGCGGAAGAAGCTCACGGTGTTCTTCTCCGATATCGCGGGATTCACGGAGACGGCGGACAGACTGGAGTCCGAGGATCTGACGCAGCTGCTGAACCACTACCTGACCGAAATGTCACGGATCGCCCTGGAACACGGCGCGACGATCGACAAATACGTGGGCGATGCCATCGTCATTTTCTTCGGCGATCCGGAAACCCGGGGTGTCAGGGAGGATGCCCTCGCGTGCGTCAAGATGGCGATCGCCATGCGCGAGAGGATGCGGGAACTGGAAGAGGTCTGGCGGGCTTCGGGGATAGAGAACCCGTTGAAGTGCCGTATCGGCATCAACACCGGCTATTGCACGGTCGGGAATTTCGGCAGTGAGGATCGGATGGACTACACGATCATCGGTGGCGGCGTGAACCTCGCATCCCGCCTCGAAGCAACGAGCGCGCCGGGGGAGATTCTGATCTCCTACGAAACCTACGCGCATGTGAAAGACGGGATCCAGTGCAAAGAGCACGGCCAGATCACTGTCAAGGGCATCGCTTATCCTGTCGCCACCTACCTGGTCGTGGAGTCCTACGACAACCTCGGCAAGGATCGTCGGCTGATCCGCGAGAACTATCCGAACTTGAAGCTGGACGTCGACCTGGACGCCATGTCGGTGGATGAACGGGTCCAGGCGGCGAACGTCCTGCG
>JBHICL010000213.1:0-5863 GCA_046759605.1 Alphaproteobacteria bacterium
CGCCAGCCCGCCCTATACCCACGTCGACGCGGGTCGCATCTGGCGGTGGCTCCGGAAGGCCCTGAGGCGCGCCGGCGCCAGGCACGCGGTCGAGGCGGTCGTGCCCACGGCCCACGGGTCGGCCGCGGCTCTGGTCGCCGATGACCCGGGGAACGGCGGCCTGGTGCTGCCGATCATGGATTACGAAGCCGAGCCTCCGGACCACGTCAAGGAAGGCTACCGGGAGATAGCGCCGCCTTACGAGGAGGTCTTCGCGCCCACCAACCCGGGCGGGCTGACCCTCGGCCGCCAGCTCTACTGGCAGGCGACGGCGTTCCCGGAAGCCTTCGCGCGCACGCGCCACATCCTGCTCCACCCCCAGTACTGGGGCTGGCGTCTGACCGGCCAGGCGGTCACCGAGGTGACCTCGCTTGGGGCCCAGACGCACCTTTGGAACCCCCGGGTCGGGGACTACGCGTCCCTGGTGACCAGCCAGGGCTGGCGGGCCATGTTTCCGCCGATGCGCAAGGCGTGGGAGATACTGGGACCCCTCGCCCCCGAGGTCGCCACGGCGACCGGACTTTCCCCCGGGACGCCGGTGCTTTGCGGCATCCACGACAGCAACGCCAACTACCTCCGCTATCTCGCCGCCGGGATGACGGACTTCACCCTCATGTCGGCCGGGACGTGGCTGATCGCCTTCAACCACTCGCAACCGCTGGAAGAGCTCCGCGAGGCTTACGACACCGTCTCCAATACCGACCTGAACGGCCACCCCGTGGCTTGCAGCCGCTTCATGGCGGGACGGGAGTTCGAGCACTTGGCGGGCCCCGACGCCGAGGCGACAGCGACGACGGCGGACGTGGAGCGGGTCATCGCGGCCGGCACCATGGCCCTGCCGTCGTTCACCGATTCGGGCGGTCCGGTGCCCGGCAGCGGCGGCCGCGGTCGGATCGTCGGACCGGCGCCCACCTCGCATGGTGCCCGGCTCGGCCTGGCCAATCTCTACACGGCCCTCATGTCGCAATTATCCATAGAGCTCATAGGGGCGGCGGAGGACGTGATCATCGACGGCGGCTTTGCCTCCAACGAGCTTTACTGCCAGCTCGTCGCGGCGCTCAGGCCCGGCTCCCGGGTGATGATCTCGGGGGAGGGGGAGGGCACGGCCCGGGGCGCCGCCCTCCTGTGGCGCTGGCGGGAGCGGCGGGAGCCGGCACGCGTCGGGCTCAGTCGGATCGAAGCGCCCCGGATCGCGGGCCTGGACGCCTACGTCGCCGCCTGGCGTCGCCACGCCGAGGCCGGCGCGCTCCCGCGCGGTGTTCCGCCATGCGCATCCTGACGCCGGACGCCCAGTTCGAGGGGCCGCCCGACATCGAAGTCGCGGCGGCACGCGATCTGGGTGTTCACGAGGCCGTCTTTCGGGTCTACCGCGTGGACGACGCCGCCCTCGTGCCGGCCGAGGAATGGTCGAGCTGCGACGCCGCGACGGTGTGGCACGGGGTCGACGTCACCGCCGACGTGATCGGACGCCTCGATCGCTGCCGAATCATCGTGCGCGTCGGTGTCGGTTACGACAACGTGAACGTCGCCGCAGCCGGCGCGCGGGGTATCGCGGTCTCGAACGTGCCCGATTACGGCACCACGGATATCGCCGATACGACCATCGCGATGCTGCTCGCCTTCAAGCGCGGCGTCGTCACCTACGACAAGAACCTGCGCGCCGATCCGGTGGGGAACTGGCGGGCCGACGCCGCCCCTGTCGCGGGGCGTCTACGGGGCTTGCGATTCGGCATCGTCGGCTGCGGCCGCATCGGCACGGCCACGATGCTGCGCGCCCGGGCGTTCGAGCTCGAGGTGGCATTCTACGATCCGTACCTGCCGACCGGCGCGGAGCTGGGCCTCGGCTGCGGGCGCTTTCGAACGCTTGAAGAGCTTCTGGCGTGGGCCGACGTGGTGAGCCTGCACACGCCGCTCACCGACGAGACGCGGGGCATGATCGATGCGCGCGCGATCGCGTCGATGAAGGACGGGGCGATCCTCATCAATACCGCCCGCGGAGGGATCGTGGATTTGGACGCGGTCCATGAGGGCCTCGTGAACGGCAGGCTCGCGGCGGCGGGTCTCGACGTGCTGCCGGTGGAGCCGCCCGAGCCGCACCCTCTCATCGACGCCTACCGCAAGGGTGAAGACTGGGTGAGCGGACGCCTCATGCTTTCACCACACGCGGCCTGGTACAGCGAATCGAGCCGCCACGACCTACGCCGGAAATCCGTCACCACCGCCCTCAACTACCTGACGTCCGGCGAGCTGAGGGATTGCGTGAACGCGGACGCACTGCGCCCCCGAGATCCGGCGTCGGCGAAAGCCTGACCGCGTGACGCGCCTACCCAAAGAGCCCGCCGCACCGACGATGTATTTCGTGGGCGTGAGCACGGGCGGCTCCTTCATGAACGCCCTGTTCCCCCTCTGGGCGAGGGCGCTCGAGCTGGGCTCCGCCCGCCTGGAAGGCATCGACGTTCGACTCGACGCGCCGGCCGGGGACTACGTGGCCGTGGTCGAATTCATCCGCGGGAATGCGTACGCCAGAGGCGCGCTCGTCACCAGCCACAAGGTGAATCTCGTCCGCCATGCCGGGCCGCTCTTCGACGAGCTCGAGGACGACGCGCTCCGTCTTGGCGAGGTCAGCGCCATCATCAAACGTCAAGGCCGCCTGGTGGGAGCGGCCATGGATCCGGTCTCGGCGGGCGCGGCCCTCGGCGAGCTGGTCCCGGCAGGGCACTGGCGACGGCGCGGCGACGCCGAGGTGCTCATTCTCGGCTGCGGCGGCGCCGCGTTGGCCATCGCCCTCCGCCTCCTGGAACGACCCGAGGGGGACCGGCCGACGCGGATCACACTCACGGACATCGGCGCCGACGCGCTGGAACACGCGCGGGAACGCCTCGGCGGCATTGCGCCCGCGGGCCGCCTGCGCCTCGTCCATGTCGCGGCGGTCGGCGACCACCACCGCCTGCTGGCGGGCCTTGGACCGGGCAGCCTCGTCGTCAACGCCACCGGCATGGGCAAGGACCGTCCCGGCTCGCCGGTCGGCGACGACGCGACGTTTCCAAACCACGGACTCGTGTGGGAGCTGAACTATCGCGGCCAGCGCCGGTTCCTCGCTCAGGCGCGGCGCCAACAAGAGGCCCGCGCGCTCACGATCGCCGACGGCTGGCTCTACTTCCTCCACGGCTGGAGCCAGGTGATTGGCGCCGTGTTCGGTGTTAGCGTGGACGCGGTCTCTTTCGCCCGCCTTCGGGCCGCGGCGGAGTCGCTTCGCTGATCCGCTGACCAGAGGCGCGACCGATGCCCCCCTATCTGCTCGCCATTGACGTCGGTACGGGAAGCGGCCGGGTGGCGCTCGTGAACATGGAGGGCGGCCTCGAATGTATCGCGGCGCGGGGGTACCCGACGCGCACGCCCCGGCCCGGCTGGTCGGAGCAGCGCCCCGCGGACTGGTGGGACGCCGTCCGCGCGGGCACGCATCAGGTGCTGCATGACACCGGCGTGGCGCCGGAGGCCATCGCCGGCCTCGCCGTCTGCGGCCAGATGCACGGACCGGTGCCGATTGGTCGCGACGACGAGAGCCTGCTCGAGCACGTCCAGCTTTGGAACGACAAGCGGGCCGAAGCCATCTGCGAGAGTTTCCGTCTGGGCGAGGACGAGGACGCGCTGCGTCCGCGGACCGGCAACCCGGTGGCGCCCTCCTGGGTCGGCTTCAAGGTGGCCTGGATTGCCCGGCACCAGCCCGATATCTATGAGCGGGCGCGGGCGTTCCTGGTGCCCAAGGATTACCTCAACCTCCGGCTCACGGGGGTTGCCGCGACGGACTACTCGGAGGCATCGGGAAGCTATGTGCTGGACTGCGAGAGCCGTCGCTATGACCCGGATCTCGCGGCGCGCCTGGGCGTGGAGGCCGACAAGTTCGCGTCCCCGCGGTCCTCCACCTACGTGATCGGGACCGTTACGACCGCGGCCGCCGAGGCCACGGGTCTCGCCGCGGGAACGCCCGTCGTCGCGGGCGGCGGCGACTTCCTCGTCTCGCTCCTGGGCGCGGGCGCGGCGCGTCCGGGAACCGGCGCCGACGTGACCGGCACGTCGAACCTCGTATCCGTTTTCGCGCCTCGACCGATCATCGATGGGAGGATCCAGAACTTGCACGCGGCGGACGTGCGCGGCTGGGTGCCGTTCGGCCTCATCGACGCCGGTGGCGGTGCGCTCAGATGGGCCCGGCGGACATTCGGTCCGGAGCTCGACTACGCCGCGATCGACGAGGCGGCGTCGGCCGCCGGCCCTGGCGCGGAGGGGCTTCTGTTTCTTCCCTACCTGACGGGCGAGCGCCTCGGCGGCGCGTCCAACAGCCGGGCGCAGCTGTTCGGCCTGACCGAGCGCCACGACCTGGGACACGTCTGGCGGGCGGTGCTCGAAGGTGTGGCCCTCGCATCCCGGCGCAACGTCGAGGTCATGCGCGGGGCCGGCGCGGCGTTCGACCGGATCATCGCCACGGGCGGTGGCGCCAACAGCGCCTTGTGGCTGCGGATCAAGGCGGCGGCCTATCGGCTACCGGTCGCCACGCCGCGCGAGGTGGAAAGCGGACTCATCGGCTGCGCGATCCTCGCGGGTTGCGGCGCCGGGCTGTTCGATGACACGGCGAGCGCGGTCGAGGGAATGGTGAGCATCGGCGAGCCGGTGCACCCCGACGCCCAATGGGCGGCGCGGTACGACGAGCTTGCGGCGGTGTTCGACCGTCTTCGCGAGCAGGCCGCCGAGCACTTCGATCGGCTGGACCATCTTTCGAGCTGATGGCGGCAGATACGCAGGGAAAGAGAGCGAGCTCAAGCCTAGAATCTCGATTTAATTCGACTCCTCCGGTCGTATCACGCCCTTCTTGAGCAGGATACAGCCGTACAGACGGGGCTCGCCGGTGGCGATCACGCAATACGCTTCGCGGGCGCGCTCGTAGAAATCGAAGCGGTCGATTCTGCCGAGACGGGGAGGGTTCGTCAGGGTCTCGTCGAGGACCTTCTGCATCTCGACGCAAACAGGGGGCACGGCCTCCGGGTCGCCGACCACCTCTATCCGCAACAACGGCTCGTCGACGAAATCGTCCACCGGAAAAACGGTCAGGACCTTGCGCAGCATCTCCGGCGACGAGATCGCCTCCATCCGGATGAGGCGCTTGGCCATGGTTTCCGCCGGAAAATTGGCGTCCGCGATCACCAGGTCGTCACCGTGGCCCATGGCGCGCAATGCATAAAGAATGTCGGCGTTGAGAGCCGGATCGATCCCCCTGAGCATGACGTTGCCTCCCTCGTTCTCTCTTGTCTCGGCCCCGAAGCATGCGAGCGCCGGCCCGCCTCAGCCGACGAAACCCTCCAACTTATGCCGGGGTCATCGAGCTTCATCACTCCCTGCCCGAAGCGGCGCCCTACCGTCACTTCGTACAAATCGATTGTCGTTCGCCCGCAGAGAGGGAAGATTACGCGAAACGACACCTCTCAATTCTATGGTCTTGTCAATCCGTTGTCATGGCCGGCGGCGCCGCCGAATCGCGCCACAAGTGTCGAGAGGCGAGACTGCGAGCCGGCGCTATACTGATGCCACGAGGCAAGAGCCGTGCTTTGGCTGCCGGGCACAGGCGTTCGGCTTTGCTGCTTCAGAATTTCGGAGGAGGTTATGAAGCACCTGGATCTGCGCCAAGAAATCATTCGTGCATGCCTTTGGGTGAACGAGAAAAAACTCAATCACGGAACTTCGGGCAACATCGGCGTCCGCGCGGGCGAGGGATTCCTGTTGACGCCTTCCGGGATGGATTACGAAGACATCGAGCCCGAGGACATCGTCGAAA
>JBHICL010000214.1:0-5852 GCA_046759605.1 Alphaproteobacteria bacterium
AGCTCGTTCGGCTGCTCGACTACGGCGGCCATGGGGTCTCCTTTTTGGCGTTCCCGGTTGGGACGGTCCGTCAGACAGATCTACATAGGACGGTGGGTCCTATGGGCCAAGTCCTTATTCCCGGGGTTAGGGCGGGCGCGTCCGGCGGACCGGAAATTCCCTGCCAGGGCTGGAGGGCAAACGTCTAAGTGTATATACATTTAGTTGTGTGCACCGTAGAAGGAAAGCCATCGCGGGTCGTCCTCGGCCTGAGTCTGATTCTGGCGGCCCTTGCCGCCTGCGCCCCGGCCCGCGACGATACCCTGGTCTTTCGTTTCGCCACCGCCGGCTGGCTCGGTCACAAGCATCTGCGGGAGGGGCGGTTCGAAGCCTGCTCGATCTCGAAGCGTTACCCAACGAGCACTCTGGTGACCATCGGCCTCAGCCATGCGTTCCGGCTGGAGCTCGTGCTGAGGAACGACCGCTGGCGGCTGGGGGACGGCCGGGCCTCTCCGGTGGAGGTCGCCGTGGACGGCCGGCCGATCGGCGACGTCGCCACGGCGTCGTCGCGGGAGACGGAGCTGGTCCTGGACCTCGGCGTCGCCTGGGAGACGTTCGAGGCGCTCCAGCGCGGCGCGGTTCTCACGGTCGGCGCGTTCGGAACCCAGCTCCGGTTTCCCCTCGACGAGAGCGGCGCGGCCATGGCCGGGCTGCTCGAGTGCGTCCATCGCGCCAACGAAGCGCCTGGATAAGGGGAGAAGTTGATTGGTTGGTCACGTTGGAAGCCGAGTTGATTCAGGAGCTCGACTTCCGGACCCAAGGGGCTCGCCGATAGCCTGTGCATCCGAAGAGCGTTTCCGCAGGGGCGATCCGCCGGGCGCGGGCGCCGCGGGCGCCGCGCGCGACGCCCGCACTCCGACTCCGCGGCGGTTCAGCGCGCTCACCACGGCGATGAGCGACGCGCTCACGATGTTGCTGTGGATGCCGACCCCGAACACGGCTTCGCCACCGTCCTCGGGGGCGATCTCCACATAAGCCACGGCCCTGGCGTCGGCGCCGTGACCGATGGCGTGCTCGCGGTAGTCCTCGAGGCTGAACGCGACGCCCAGGTCGCGCCCGAGCGCATCCACGAACGCGTCGATGGGGCCGTTGCCGCGGCCCGAGATCGTGCGTTCCTCCCCGTTCTCGCGAACCGTCGCGATCAGGTGACGCTGGCCCCGGACAGTGGTGTCGGGGAGCGTCTGGTGCTCGACGAAGGCGAGGGGCGCCTCGCGCGCCAGGTACTCGTCCTCGAACGCCCGCCAGATCTCCTCCGGCGTGATCTCCTTGCCGGTGGCGTCGGCGATACGCTGGATTACGTGGCTGAACTCGATCTGCAGCCGTGGCGGCAGGTCGATGCCGTATTCGGTCTTGAGCACGTAGGCGATGCCGCCCTTGCCGGACTGGCTGTTGATGCGCACCACGGGCTCATAGGCGCGGCCGATGTCCGCCGGGTCGATGGGCAGGTAGGGGACCTCCCACTGGCGGCTGTTGCTTTTGGCCATGGCCGCCATGCCCTTCTTGATCGCGTCCTGGTGCGAGCCCGAGAACGCGGTGAACACCAGCTGGCCGGCGTAGGGGTGGCGGGGGTGCACCGGGATCTGGGTGCAATACTCCGAGGTCTCCACGATCGCGTTGATGTCGGAGATGTCGAGGCCGGGATCGACCCCCTGGCTGAACAGGTTGAGCGCGAGGGTGACCACGTCCACGTTGCCCGTGCGCTCGCCGTTGCCGAAGAGCGTGCCCTCGACCCGTTCAGCCCCCGCCATCATCGCGAGCTCGGTGGCCGCGACGGCGCTGCCGCGGTCGTTGTGCGGGTGGAGGCTTACGACCATGTTCTCGCGGTCCGGCACGTTGCGGCAGAACCACTCGATCTGGTCGGCATAGACGTTGGGGGTGGCCATTTCCACCGTGGCCGGCAGGTTGATGATGACCCGGTCCTCGGGCGCCGCCCCCCAGGTCTCCGCCACCCTGTGGCAGATCTCGACGGCGAAGTCGAGCTCGGTGCCGGTGAAGCTCTCCGGCGAGTACTGGAAGACGATATCGGCTTCGGCGGTCTCTGCAAGCTCGCGCACGAGCCTTGTGCCCGTAAGCGCGATGTCGACGATGCCGGGGCGGTCGAGGCCGAACACCACCCGGCGCTGCAGCTCCGAGGTGGAATTGTAGAGGTGGACGATGGCCCGTCCCGCCCCTTCGAGGGACTCGAAGGTGCGGCGGATCAGGTGCTCCCGCGACTGGGTGAGCACCTGGATCGTCACGTCGTCGGGGATCAGGTCGTCCTCGATGAGCACGCGCAGGAAGTCGTAATCGGTCTGGGATGCGGCCGGGAAGCCGACCTCGATCTCCTTGAACCCCATCCGCACCAGGGTGTCGAACATGCGGCGCTTGCTCTCGCTGCCCATGGGCTCGATGAGCGCCTGGTTGCCGTCGCGCAGGTCGACGCTGCACCACACCGGCGGCGCGGTGATGGTGCGGCCCGGCCACTGGCGGTCGGGGAGGTCGATGGGTCGGAACGGCTGGTATTTGTCGACCAGGGTCTGATCCATTGTTGTCTGTCCTTCCGACGTCTCGCCGGTGGGCCCGCCCCGTCGGTCCGGGCGGCGCCCATGGCTCTCCTCATGGCTCCGTGTTCAGGTGGAGGCGGCTACGCTCACGACCACCGGGCAGCCGCGCGCGCCCGGCGGCCGCCGGTAAGTCGCAGGCCGGGCAACGGGGACGCGCGCCCGAGACGCCCATGGCGCTCGGAGGGAAGGAGAGTCTGTGTGTGACAGGCGAACATGATAAAAGACCTTCTCGTGGCGACGACGGTGATCGACGACTTGACCCGACACTCCCTCAGGAGGCCGGGCGGCTAAGTCGTCCGTCCGTAAGTCGCTCGAAGGTCTCGATATTCATTGCGCGGTAAGCATCGCAGGCGCCGCCGTGGGCGTCAAGGGCAGCGATTCCGGGCTCGCGGGGTTGGCTCCACTTATATAGACCTCAGCGTCACTTCCATATGGGCTTGCCGGAGCCGGGGAGGCCGAGCTCGTCCCACACGCGGGTCACTTTCTCGATCACCTCGTCGGACATGCGGATCCGGCGGCCCCATTCGCGCCGGGTCTCCGGCGGCCACTTGTCCGTGGCGTCGAGGCCGATCTTGCCGCCGAGTCCGGTTTCGGGGGAGGCGAAGTCCAGGTAGTCGATGGGGGTGTTCTCCACGAGGGTGACGTCGCGCACCGGGTCCATGCGGGTCGAGACCGCCCACATCACGTCCTTCCAGTCGCGGGCGTCGATGTCGTCGTCCACCACGATCACCCACTTGGTGTACATGAACTGCCTGAGGGTCGACCACACGCCCATCATCACCCGCTTGGCGTGGCCGGGATAGGCCTTGCGGATCGAGACCACGGCGATGCGGTACGAGCACCCCTCCGGCGGCAGCCAGAAGTCCACCACTTCGGGGAGCTGCTGCTGGAGGAGCGGCACGAACACCTCGTTCAGCGCCTCGCCCAGGACGCTGGGCTCGTCCGGCGGGCGGCCCGTGAAGGTGGTGAGATAGATGGGCTCGCGCCGCATGGTAATGGCGGAGACGCGGAACACCGGGAAGCGCTCGACGGCGTTGTAATAGCCGGTGTGGTCGCCGTAGGGCCCCTCCTCGCCGTGCTCGTCGAGGGCGACGTGGCCTTCGATCACCATCTCCGCCGTCGCCGGCACCTCCAGCGGCACGGTCCTGCACTTGACGAGCTCCACCTTGCGGCCGCGCAGCAGGCCCGCGAACTGGTACTCGCTCAAGGTATCCGGGACCGGCGCCACGGCGGCGATGATGGTGCCCGGGTCGGCCCCGATCACCGCGGCGGCCGGCAGCGGCTCGGCGCGCTCGCGCTTCCAGCGGGCGTGGTGCTGGGCCCCGCCCCTGTGTCGCAGCCAGCGCATGAGGGTCGTGTCGCGCCCGGTCACCTGCATGCGGTAGATGCCGAGATTGAAGGCGTCGGCCCGCTCCGCGTCGGGCCTGGGTCCCCGGGTCACCACCAGCGGCCAGGTGATGAGCGGCGCCGGCTCGTCGGGCCAGCAGGTCTGGATCGGCAGCCGGTCGAGGTCGATGTCGTCGCCCTCGAGCACCACCTCCTGGCACGGCGCCGCGGTCACGGTCCTGGGGCGCATGGCCATCACCGTCTTCAACAGCGGCAGGCTGTCCCACGCCTCCCGCAGCCCTTTGGGCGGCTCGGGCTGGCGGAGGAAGGCGAGGGTCTCCCCCACCTCCCTGAGGGCGCCGGGCTCCCGGTCCATGCCCCAGGCGACTCGCTCGACGGTGCCGAACAGGTTCGCCAGCACCGGAATGCCGTAGGGCACGCCGTCGGGACGGACAGGGTCCTCGAACAGCACCGCGGGCCCACCCTCGGCGAGTAGCCGGGTCTGGATCTCGGTGATCTCGAGGTGGGGTGAGACCGGATGGCGCACGCGCGCGAGGCGGCCGGCGCTTTCCAGGCGGTCCATGAACTCGCGGAGCGACGCGTAGGGCATAGCCGGGTTAGAGCCGGAAGCGCCGCGGGCGTCAAGAGGCGCGCTTTCTCTCGTGCGCGCCGTTTGCTAAATCAGGGACCGGGCTTTCCTCGGGATGGAGCGATGGCCGAGAAGTACTGGGTCGTGGGCGGCGTCTACACCGACACCTCCTTCACCGAGATCGCCGGTGGCGGCGTGGAGGAACGCCACGGACCCTACGCCACCCCCGATGCGGCGCGGCAGCGATGGGCGGCGCTGTCCATGGCCGCGGTGGACGACGCGCACGTGCGCTATCGCGTCGTCAGGGAGGGCGGTGAGGAGTTTTGGGTCGTGGGCGGCGCCTACACCGACACCGACTTCCGCACCATTGCCGGCGGCGGGGCGGAGGAACGCATCGGTCCCTTCGCCACCTACGAGAAGGCCCTGGAGGTCTGGCGGGCCAGGGCCTGGGCGACGGTGGACGACGGCTATGTCCGGTACCGGATCGAGCAGGTCTGAGGACGCCGGGGCTTCGTCCCCGCGGCCCGCAGAGGAGGAATGGCTCGCCCGCGCCCTCGACTACCCGTATGGCGCGCCTCGCCGCTCCTACATTCTCGATGGCGGCCGCGAGCGGCCTTTCGATCCCGACGCCACCGACGGTCGGGTGCCGGTGGTCGCCTACGGCTCCAACCAGTCGCCGCGCCAGCTCCGCCGCAAGTTCGGCCAGAAGGGCGGCGCGCCGATCCCGGTCGAGCGCGCCCGGCTTGCCGAGCACGACGTGGTCTACTCGGCGCACCTGTCGATGTACGGGGCGGTGCCGGCGGCGCTGAGGCACGTGCCGGGCACGATGGTCGACGTCGCCGTGACCTGGCTCGACCAGGACCAGCTTGTCGCCATGCACACGACGGAGGTCCCGAACAGCAACTATGGCTTCGCCCGGCTGGAGGGGATCGCTCTTGCTCTCGAAGGCGGCGGTCGTCTGGAGACCGCGTATGTCTATTTGAGTATCCGGGGGCACCTGGCCCTGGACGGCGCGCCGGTGGCGCTGGCCGAGGTGCGGGCGGATGGCCGTGGCCTCGGAGCCGCGCCCCAGAGTCACATGCTGGCGCGGGTGCGCGACCGCCTGGAGCCGGGGGCATCGCTGTCCGCGTTCGTGGCCGGCACGCTGAGCGATCACGGGACGAGACGGGCCCGCATCGCGGCGCTCGCGGCGCACGCGATCCCGGCGGCGCACCCGCCGGGAACCATGTACTAGACCGTATGTTTGATTTCTGAGGTCAGGTTGCCCGCTCGGTCTCTGCCGAGTGGGGCGGGGCGCCACCTGCGCTCCCGCACGCCCCATCGTGCCCCGGCAACATCCGGGGATGGGCGAGCTA
>JBHICL010000215.1:0-5851 GCA_046759605.1 Alphaproteobacteria bacterium
CAACAGCGGGTGATGATCCTCATGGTCGGCTCCTGACCCCGAGGCCGACCTTGGAACCTGTCTCGGTGCCTGGTGATCCGGGACACGTCGAACACGGAACTTGTGGAAGCGTTTCGTCGAGCGCTAGCATACCGGCGTGCGCGCGAGAGGCCGTGACCTCGAAGTAGGCGATGCAGTGTCCCAAATGCCAGTCGGACAATCGTGCCGGGCGCAAGTATTGCGCCGAGTGCGGCGCTCCCCTGGCGCTCGAGTGTCCCGAGTGTGGATTTGGGAACGAGCCGGGCGAGAAGTTCTGCGGCGGCTGCGGTAGGCCATTGGAAGCCGCGGCCCCTGTGACCGAACCGGGCCCGCTGCTACCGAAGGATTACACACCCCGCCACCTTGCCGAGCAAATCCTGACCTCGCGGGGCATGATCGAGGGCGAGCGAAAGCAGGTCACGGTGCTGTTCGCCGACATCAAGGGCTCGCTCGACCTGATCCGGGGCACCGATCCAGAGGACGCACGGACGATCCTTGACCAGGCGCTGCGGCGCATGATGGAGGCGGTGCACCGCTACCAAGGCACAGTGAACAAGGTCCTGGGCGACGGCATCATGGCGCTGTTCGGCGCGCCGCTCGCCTACGAAGACCACGCGGTCCGGGCCTGCTACGCCGGGCTGGCGATGCAGGACGCGATGGCGCGCTCGGCCGAGGCGCTACGACGCAATTACGGGGTCGAGGTCCAGGTGCGCGTTGGCCTCAACTCCGGCGAGGTGGTGGTCCGCGCCATCGGCAACGACCTGACCATGGACTATGACGCGATCGGCGAGACCACGCACTTGGCCGGGCGCATGGAACAGCTCGCCCTGCCGGGAACGATCCGACTCACCGGCGACACCTTGCGCCTGGCCGAGGGTTTTGTGCAGGTGAAGCCGCTCGGGCCGGTGGCGATCAAGGGGCTGGCGGCCCCCATCGAGGTCTTCGAGCTAACCGGGGCAACGCCCACGCGATCGCGATTCCAGGCCGCCCTGGCGCGCGGGCTGACCCGCTTCGTAGGGCGCGACTCCGAGCTTTCGGCGCTCGGCCGGGCGCTCGACCGCGCCGGTGAGGGCCAAGGTCAGATTGTGGCCGTTGTTGGAGAACCCGGCGTCGGCAAGTCGCGCCTCTTCTATGAGTTCGCCCATTCCGACAAAACCGCGGATTGGCTCATCCTCGAGAGTGGGTCGGTCTCTTATGGACGCGCCAGCCCTTATCTGCCGCTCATCGACTTGCTGAAGACCTATCTCCGCATCGACGACCGCGACGACGGGAGAGCAATGCGTGAGAAAGTCACGGGCAAGCTGCTTACCCTCGATGAAGCGCTGCGACCCGTGCTGCCGCCGATCCTGGCCCTGCTCGATGTGCCGGTAGAAGATCCGGCTTGGGAGAGCTTCGACCCCGCTCAGCGCCGCCGCCGGACCCTGGAGGCGGTCAAGACGCTACTGCTGCGAGAAAGCCAGGTGCAGCCGGTGATCCTGGTGTTCGAGGACCTCCATTGGATCGACAGCGAGACCCAGGGCTTTCTCGACAGCCTGGCGGAAGGTCTGCCCGCCGCGCACATCCTTCTGCTGGTCAACTACCGTCCCGAATACCGTCACGAATGGAGCAGCCGGACCTATTATATGCAACTGCGGATCGACCCCCTGGCGCAGGAAAGCGCCGAGGAGCTGCTGGCGGCCCTGCTGGGAGACGATCCCGGCCTCGCCTCGGTGCGGCGGATGCTGATCGAGCGTACCGAGGGCAACCCCTTCTTCGTCGAAGAGAGCGTCCGCACCCTGGTAGAAGCGAAAACCCTGGAGGGCGCACCCGGCGCCTACCGCCTCTGTGGCGTCCCGGCCGCCGTGGAAGTTCCGGCCACGGTTCAGGGCGTGCTGGCGGCGCGCATCGACCGGCTGACAGGCGACGACAAACGACTGCTCCAGACCGCCGCCGCAGTTGGCAAAGACATCCCCTATGATCTGCTGGAAGCCGTGGCGGATCTTTCGCCGGAGGCGTTGGACCGTGGCTTGTCCGTGCTTCAGGGAGCCGAGTTCATTTACGAGATGCGCCTTATTCCTGACCGCGAGTACACCTTCAAACACGCACTGACCCACGAGGTTGCCTACGGAAGCCTGCTGGCCGAACGGCGGCGGCCACTGCACGCCCGGATTGCGGAGGCGACGGAGCGGCTTTACGCCGACCGCCTGGCCGAGCGCGCCGAGCGGCTCGCTCATCACTATACGGAGGCCGGAGAAGCCGATAAGGCCATCGGTTACTGGCAACAGGCTGGACAGTGGGCCATCGAACATTCCGCCCACGCCGATGCAGTAGCGGCCTTCGAAAAAGGATTGGGCCTTCTCGAGGGTCTGTCCAAATCGCCCGAACGCGGGCGCCGTGAACTGGACCTCCTGCTCGGCCTCGGGGTACCTCTCCAAACCATCAAAGGCGTAACCGCCTCCGTCGTGGGTCAGACCTATGACCGGGCCCGCGACTTGGCCGAAGAAACCGGCGATGCGGCCCGGTTGTTCACCGCGCTCTGGGGGCTTTGGAAGTTCGAGCGCTCCCTCAGCAACCTTGTACGCGCCCGTGACTTGGCACAGGAGCTTGTGCGCCTGGGCCAGAATCGGAACGACGATGACCAACTGCTGCAGGGCCATCACGCGCAGTGGACCACCCAGCTCTTCCTCGGCGATTTGATCTCGGCCCTGGAACACTGCGAGCAGGGGATCGCGCTCTACCGTCCCGAGCACCGCAGACAGGCCGACCTCTTTGGCGGCCACGCCCCCTACGGGTGCGCGCTGGCTGTGAGCGGCATGGCCCTCTGGGCTCTCGGCTCTCCCGACCAGGGTCTTGAGCGGTTGCTGAGGGGATTGGACTTTGCCCGCAAGCTCGACCATGTGGGCAGCATGGCCAACGCCTTCTACGTGCTCTCGCAGGTCCTTCTGCTGCGCGGCGAGCAACGGCAACTGGCCGAAGTTACAGAAGAGTATTCTATGCTCGCGGAAGAGCATGAGCTGGAGGACGACCTGGCGGTCGCCAGGTTCGTCAAGGGATGGCTCGTGGCGCGGCAAGGCGAGGAAGCCGACGGTATCGCCCTCATGCGCGAGGCGCTGGCGATACGGCGAGAGATGGGACGCCACACCGAGGAAACCTGGTTCGTTGCGCAGCTGATCGACACCCTCGGCCGCTCCGACGCGGTTGAGGAAGCACTCGAGCTGGTGGGACGCGCGTTCGCCGATATCGACGCAACCGAAATGCGCTATTGGGAGTCCGAGCTTTATCGGTTCAAGGGGGAACTGCTGCTGAAGCGTGCTACGGCCCACGTGGAGGCCGCGGAAGGGTGCCTCGAAAACGCGCTGGGGGCTGCCCGTCACCGGCAGGCCCGTTCCCTTGAACTGCGCGCAGCGACCAGCCTTGCCCGACTGTGGGAAGGTCAGCGTCGACTGAACGACGCGCGCAATCTGTTGGCGCCAATCTACGGCTGGTTTAGCGAAGGGTTCGATACCGCGGACCTGAAAGAGGCCAGGGTTTTGTTGGATGAGCTAGGATGACGATTTGAGGTGTTGGCTAGAGGCGGACCAGCCCGAACAGCCACCTCTAATGGGTGGACGGCCCCATGCTCATCCTGGTTTGTACACGCGGGTGGCCTCCGGATCGTCCGTGGCGGAGGGAAGCGCCATCAGTTCATCCCACGCCTCTTCAACAATCGGCCACTGGGCCCACTCGATCGTCTGCAGGATTCGTTCGGGCTTGCTGACCCCGCAGATAGTGGAGGTGATTCGCTCGTCCCGCATCGAAAACTGGAGGGCTGCCGCGCCTGGCGGAATGTCATACTTGGCGCAAATGGCCTCGATCCGCCGGATTGGTTTCAGCGCGGGATCAGTGGCGTCCTGGTACACATAGCGCGGGTATTCCGCCACGCCCTTCGCCAGCACACCGCCGCAGTAAGGAGCGGCGTTGAGGATGGCGGCCCCCTTCGCAAGAGCAAAGTCCATCATTTCCTCAGCGTTGCGGTTGATGAGGGTGAAGCGGTTGTGCGTGATCAAGGCGTCGAAATCCCAGTCACGCAGGATCGGCATCATGACCTCCACATTTCCCGCAGCCAACCCGACCGCCTCGACCAATCCTTCTTCCTTCATCGCGAACAGTTCCTCTACCGCGCCGCCAGGATCTGTGACCTCTGCCAGCGATGCCGCGTGTTCCGGATCGTGCAAATGAACCAGCTGGAGGTGGTCGAGTCCCAAGGCCTCCATGCTTTCCTCCAGAGAACGACGGGCTCGTGCTGCGTCAAAGCGGTTGGTCTCCACATCTCGATCAAGTTTTGTGGAAATAACGAAGCCTTCGGGGAGCCCCCCGCGCTCGCGGATAACGTCGCCGATCCTCTGCTCGCTGCGCCCAAATCCGTAAATGCGCGAGGTGTCGAGAAAGTTGACGGGCCCCGCAAAGATCGCCCGTACCGTCTCTCTCGCCCGCTCCTCATCGACGGTGTACCCGTAGGTGTCCGGCATGTTCCCCAACGACGAGGTCCCGAAACAGATCCTCGATACAACCAGATTCGTTCGGCCAAGTTTCGCTCTCACGTCCATGGCGTCGGTGCCTCAATCTTCCCGTGAGCCTAAACCGGCGAGCCGCCACGTGCCTTAAGATTGACGAGGAATTCGCGCCGCGTCTTGGGCCCGAAAGTAAGGAAATGCGGATCCGGCTCCTGTCGGTAGTCAGCCCGACGACGCTCAACCACATCGTTACGCGCCCGCTTGAGGACTTCGCCCACGTCGATGCCGTAGGGCTTGGCTGCGTTCAGTCCGAAGATCTGGGCGCGCAGCTTGGCGGTCATCTTCGGATAGCCGAACCTGTCCTGAAATTCTTCCGAAATCTGGAAGACGCGGAACGCCTGGATCTGATCCTGGGGCGAGCCATACCAGATGCAGTCCGATCCATAGAGCACATTGTTCTCGCCGATATGCTTGACCAGCTTGCCAACGATGTGGGCAGCAGTATTGGGATCACGCATTGCGAATCTCCAAGTGCTGCCAAGCTCGGCGTAGACGTTACCGTTGCGAGGCACACCGTTCTCTTCCACTGAGCGGATAAGCTCGTCCACACCCTCGCCCCGGTTGGGATCGTAAGGACCCTCGGGCTCGCCGGTGATGAAGCCCGAGTGATAAACGAGGAAATTCACGTCAGGGAACATCTTTGCGACAACTCCGACGTCGCTCGCCAGGCTGTGCTCGTACGAACGCCGGCCGAAGGGCAGACCCTTATGGACGCAAATATTCCTGACGCCGAGCTCGCGAGCCTTCTCGATCAGGCGGAGGCCCGTATCCTCGTCATGGAGGAAGAAGCCACGTCCGTTCGGGCCCCACTGCGTGTAGCACTTCCAGGCGGACACGCCCCATGTCTCGGCGAGTTCGTGCATTCCTTCGAGGTCGCCGTCCTGGTTCGGGTTCACACGTCCATGGATCAGGAGCCGATGGGTACCCTCCATCTCGTCGATGACGCGGCGGGTCTCGTCCGCCTCCTGAATGGTCAGGAGCTCGCGCTCGCGCCGCGACGGAATGAAGGACAACACCATCATGTCGGTATCCGAATCCATGAAGATGTCCTTTATGAATTTATCCGCGCCGCCCAGCCGCGTGCGTCCAAGACCATTCTGGCCGACGAAATGGCCCTGTACGTCGAATACGAACTCACGGTCACCCAACTGGCTGACAGCGGCATCCGGATCCACGGCGGCCACTTCGTCCAGCTCAAAGTATCCGCCACTCCTCCCGGCGCGGGCGTTGACCACATTGAAGGCCAGCAACGTGCTTGCCGCACCACACGCGGAAACCATGAACGTCCGGCGGCCGACGCC
>JBHICL010000216.1:0-5808 GCA_046759605.1 Alphaproteobacteria bacterium
GAGGGCCACCGCAAGCCGTACGCGGATTGACAACGTCACCGTTCGCCTCGCCGGCGCGGGCGCGGCATCCCCGCCGCTGACCGTCAATGGGCTGCGCCTCTCCGACATCGGCAACCACATTTACCTGACGCTGAGACTCACGCCGAGCGTTGGTCTCGGTCCGCCAGCGGCGGCAGAGCGGAACCCCGATACGGGTCTGTTGACCCGAAGCTCGTTCGCCGAGGCCGCCAGCAAGGTGCTCCACGAGGTTCGAGCCGCCGGCAGGGACTGCCAGCTCACGATGTTCGATCTCCAGGAGTTCGAGGACCTGCGCTTGAGGCTCGATCAGGAGACGCAGGCGGAGATCGCGGGGAGTCTCGGTACCTGTCTCAGGACCTCCTCGGTGGGCGGTGACACCGCGGGACAGCTACAGGACGGACGCTACGGTCTAGTCCACCGCGACGACGTGAATCCAGAGCTCGTCGGCGAGCAGATCGTCGACATCGCGCGGTTCTCGGATCCCTCCGAACGTGCGATCGGGCTGGACTCAACCACCGTCGAAGTCGATGCGGTAGGTCTCACGGAGACGGAAACCGCAAAGGCATTGCTCTATACCATCAACCGCTATTGCGCTTCCTCCGGCCAGCCCTTCAATATTCGCGCGCTCTCCGACAGCCTCGGCTCCCTCGTCGATGAGACGGCCGAGCGCATCAACAGGTTCTCGAGCCTCATCGAAGACGACGGCTTCGAGATGGTGTTCCAGCCGATCTGCGATCTCGCGACCGGCCGGCCGCATCACTTCGAGGTCTTGGTCCGCTTCGATCAGATGGAGATGGGCAGCAGCCCCTACGAGTACATCACCTTCGCCGAAGAGGTGGGGATTATCTGTGACTTCGATCTTGCAATGGTGCGTCGCGTGCTCGACTGGCTGCACACCGTGAACCGCACCGGACACAGATACATGGCTGCGGTGAACCTGTCCGGCAGGTCTCTCAGCACGCCGTCGTTCGTCAGCGGCCTGCTCGATCTCCTGGCCGCGAACCACGAGGTGCGCGACAACGTTCTCTTCGAGCTCACCGAGACCGCGCGTATCGGCAATCTGAGCGAGGCAAACAGAGTGATCCAGGGTCTGCGTGGGACCGGCCATATCGTCTGCCTCGACGATTTTGGAGCCGGG
Source organism: Alphaproteobacteria bacterium (assembly GCA_046759605.1). Classification (GTDB taxonomy): domain Bacteria; phylum Pseudomonadota; class Alphaproteobacteria; order UBA6615; family UBA6615; genus JBHICL01. The sequence goes on from JBHICL010000216.1 coordinate 1,157, forward strand.
GAGGCCGCGTTCAGATACCTGCGCGCTTTGGACGTCGACGTGGTCAAGATCGACGGTCAGTACCTCAGAAGCGCGATGCGAACCGTACGTGGGAAGGCTCTGCTGAGGGCCATGGCGGGAATGTGCCGCGACCTGAGCATTACGACCATCGCCGAGCTGGTGGAGACCGAGGCTGAGGTGGGTCTCGTACGCGAGTGTGGCATTCGGTTGGGCCAGGGCCATTACTACGGCGCCCCCAGCAAGCACGTCGCCGCGTTCCCGGCACCGAAGCCGGTGGCCTTCGCTGTCAGGCCAACGTCGCCGAAGCTCTAGCTACGACGTTCGGCGGACCAGATCGCCGTCCCGGCCCCGTGCTCGGTGAAAATCTCGAGCAGCAGCGCGTGCTCCACCCGCCCGTCCAGGATCACGGCGGCCTCCACACCCCCCTCGACCGCCTTCATGCACGTCTCCACCTTTGGGATCATGCCGCCCTTGATCGTGCCGTCGCGAACACGGACGGCGGCCTGCTCCACCGGCATATCGGCGATCAGCCGACCTTCCCGATCGAGGACGCCGGCGACGTCGGTAAGAACCAGCAGCCGCGTTGCGGCGACCGCGCTGGAGATCGCACCCGCCACCGTATCGGCGTTGATGTTGTAGGTTTCCCCGTCGGCGCCGATCCCGATGGGGGCGATTACCGGTATCAGGTCCAGGCTCTCAAGGGTCTTCAGGACGTGCGGATCGACGTGCTCCGGCTCTCCCACGTAACCCAGATCGAGGATCTTCTCGATGTTCGAGTCCGTCTCCGGGCGGGAACGCCGCATCTTGCGGGCATGGATCAGGTTGCCGTCCTTCCCCGAGAGGCCGATGGCGATCCCACCCGCATTATTTATGGCCGAGACGATGGACTTGTTGATGGAGCCGGACAGCACCATCTCGACGATCTCGACCGTGTTCCGATCGGTCACGCGCAGACCGTCGACGAACTCGCTTTGGATCCTCAGGCGTTCGAGCATGGCACCAATCTGGGGACCGCCACCGTGGACGATGATGGGGTTGATGCCGACCTGCTTCAGCAGGACCACATCATGGGCAAACGAGCGCGCCAGTTTCTGGTCGCCCATGACATGTCCGCCGTACTTGATGACGAAGGTTTTGCCCGCGTAGCGCCGCATGAACGGCAGCGCCTCCGAGAGCACGCCGGCTTTCGCCAGTATCTCCGCCTTTTCCCCCTTGGCGTCCGGCATTCCCCGCGTCTCTCCTGATTGGCGCGGACCTTAGCGAATTGCTCGCTCCCTCGCCAGCCCCGCGATGCTCGCTCGCAGCTCGTCAACGCCCGTCAGATCGCGCGCGCTCGTGACCGCGACCTCGGGAAAGGCCGCGGCGCGTTGGGAAAGCGCCCGGGAGATCTCCTCCCGGCGCGCGCGGGTGGCTTCGGGCCGCAGCTTGTCGGACTTCGTGAGCACGATCTGGTAGACGACGGCGGCGCCGTCCAGAAGATCCATGAACGCGCCGTCGGACGCCTTGATGCCGTGGCGTGCGTCGACAAGAAGGCACAGTCGGCGCAAAGTCGGACGACCGGTCAGATAGCTACGCAGCAGATCCGTCCATTGCTCGACCCGAGTCCGGGCCGCCCGCGCGTAGCCGTAGCCGGGAAGATCCACGAGCAGCAAGAGGCCACCGAGGTCGAAGAAATTAAGCTGCTGGGTGCGGCCGGGCGTCCGGCTCGTACGAGCGAGAGTCGTTCGACCGGTGAGCGCGTTCACGAGGCTCGACTTGCCCACGTTGGAGCGACCCGCGAACGCGACCTCGGGCAGGCCCGCCTCCGGAATCGCCTCGATGGAGGCAGCCCCCGTGACGAATCGGCAGTCCTGGGCGAACAGCCAGCGGCCGAAGGCCTCGGCCCCCCGATCCCCGGCAGTGGTCATGATCCGATCAGGCGGTTTTGCCGCCGCCGATCGCGACCCCCATGCGGCGCATGATGACGTACTGCTGGGCCATCGACAGGATGTTGTTCCAGGCCCAGTAGATGACCAGACCCGCCGGGAAGCGAGCCAGGAAGATCGTGAACACGACGGGCATCAGCAGAAACACCTTGGCCTGAACCGGATCGGCGGGGGCGGGGTTCAGCTTCTGCTGCAGGAACATCGAGATGCCCATGATCAGCGGCCAGGCGCCCAGAATGAGGAAGCTGGGCGGATCCCATGGGATCAGACCGAAGAGGTTGAACACCGAGGTGGGGTCCTGCAACGAGAGATCCTTGATCCACCCGTAGAAGGGCGCCTGCCGCATTTCGATCGAAACGAACAGCACCTTGTAAAGCGCGAAGAAGACCGGAATCTGTATGACCATCGGCAGGCAGCCGGACACCGGATTGACTTTCTCCCGCTTGTACAGCGCCATCATCTCCTGCTGCATCTTCTGCCGGTCTTCTCCGAAGTTCTCCTTTATTTCGGTAATCTTCGGCTGCAATGCCTTCATCCGGCTCATCGACTTGTAGGACTTGTTGGCCAGCGGAAAGAAGATGAGCTTGATGATGACCGTGAGCGCGAGGATCGAGAGGCCAAAGTTGCCGAGGGCCTCGGCGAAGAAGATCAGTACGCCCAACAGCGGCTTGGTCAGAAAGAAGAACCAGCCGAAATCGATCGCCATGTCGAAGCGATCGATGCCGAACCGGTCCCGGTAGGTGTCGAGGATCTGGACCCTTTTGGCCCCCGCGAACAGACGGTTCGTGACCTCGACGGAGGCGCCCGGCTCGAGGCGTTTTGCCTCACCGCGAAAGTCCGCCTGGTAGCGGTCGGTACCGTTCGCCGACGTGTGCGTGAAGCGGGTGGTTGCGGCCTCCTTCTGGTCCGGGACCAACGCCGTGAGCCAATACTTGTCGGTGATGCCGATCCAACCACCCGTTGTTTCCGTCACCACGGGACCATCGTCGCGCAGGTCGTCGTAGTCGACCTCCTTGAGGGTGCCGTCGAGCACGCCGATGGGGCCCTCGTGCAGGATGTAGAAACCAAGGGTATCCGGGGTGTTGAAGCGGATGATGCGGCCGAACGGGTAGAGCTGAACCGCCTCGTCACCCAGGTTCTCGACCCGTTGTGTCACGGTGAACATGAAATTGTCGTCCACCTCGATCGTACGGGTGAAGCTGAGCCCCGCTTCGCTCTGCCAGCTCATCTCGAGGGGCACGCCCGGCGACAGCGACTTGCCCTGAGTCGTCCATCGCGCGCCACGGACGCCGTAGGTCTTGTTGTCGGCGTCGATCCAGCCGAACTCCGCATAGTACGGATCGACTGCGCCACTCGGCGACAGCAGGACGATCTCGGGGCTCGCGGGATTGACCGTCTCGCGATACCGGGTCAGCACCAGATCGTCGATCCGACCGCCAACGAGGTTAACCGACCCGCGCAACTGCGGGCTGCGGATCACCACCCGTTCGGCTTCGGCCAGGACCTCCGGGCGCGCGCGAACGGCTCCCGGTATGCCGGGGGCGGTCTCGGGCGCCGGCAGACTGGGGTCCAGCCCCTCTGGCGCCGGCGTTTGCACGGCCTGTTCCCGCTGCTGCTGCCGCTCCAGTTGCGCCTGGCGCTGGCGTTCCTGCGGCTCCACGAAGAGGAATTGCCATCCGAGGAGGATGATCAACGAAGCGACGATCGCCAGGATGAGATTTCGTTGCTCCATCGTCCGTCCCGACCGCTCCTCCGGCTAGCAGCTCTTGCGCCCTTCGCCGGGCCCGGGCTCCGGCACCGGATCGTAGCCCGCTCCGCCCCAGGGGTGGCAGCGTCCGACGCGCTTCAACGCGAGCCAGCCTCCGGCCAACGGGCCGTGCCGCACCAGCGCCTCGTTGGCATACTCGGAGCAACTGGGCTCGAACCGGCAATTCTGCCCCAGCACCGGAGAGAGAAGGAGCTGATAGGCGCGGACAATCCCACGCAGCAGCTCCGACGCTAAGACGCTCAACTGCCTCATCCTCGCCGTTCCAAAGGGCGAACCCGACCGCCGGCATTATTGGCCGCGACGCGCCAGGCGTCCAACCGCTTCAGCGCCCTCTCGAGGTCCCGGACCAGGTCCGGGAACGGGCGATCGAGGGTCCCCACGCGCGCGATTACGACAAAATCGACATCCGAGCTGGCGTGCGCCGGCATAACCCGATCGACGGCCGCACGCAGACGACGCCGGGCTCGATTGCGCGCCACCGCGTTGCCGACCCGACGGCTCGCGGTATAGCCCACGCGGGCAACCCCGGCGTTATCGCCACTGCGGGCGGCCGCCTGCAGCACGAGCCCCGGCATAACCGATTTCCGCCGCGCCGCCGCGACGCGCTGGAACTCCGCTCGCTTTGTCAGCCGTCCCAGGCTCGCGGCCATGGCTGTGCCTAGTTCCGGTTGCGGACAGATCGCCTCAGGCGCTCAAGCGCTTGCGTCCCTTGGCACGCCGCCGCGACAGCACACGACGACCGGCCACCGTCTTCATACGGGAGCGGAAGCCGTGGCGGCGCTTGCGAACGAGGACGCTGGGTTGAAAGGTACGCTTCACTCAAGGGCTCCGCCGTGGGCAGCCGGACAGGCGCGCCTGTATACGGACTTGCCCTGCCCAAGTCAATGTAGGTGGGTCGCTGGGATAAGACACGGTAAAATCACGCTTTGGTGAATAGCTACAGCCTTTGGAGCGCCTTA
>JBHICL010000217.1:0-5798 GCA_046759605.1 Alphaproteobacteria bacterium
CTCGATGCGCGGATGCTCCTGCAGGTGCACGACGAGCTTCTGTTCGAGGCGCCGGAGCCGCAGGTGGAACCCACCATCGAGGTCGTTCGCGAGGTCATGGAGGGGGCGACCAGGCCGGCCACCGATCTTTCCGTTCCCCTCGTCGCGGACGCCGGCAGCGGACACTCCTGGGACGAGGCTCACTAGGTAGCGGCGCCCGCGCTGCTTCCTCACTCGGCGCGTCCCGCGCCAAAAATGGCCTGACTTCGCCTCAACTTTGTTCCGCGCCGGGCCCACCGTGCCCAAACTTTGCTCCGCGCCGTGCCCAAACGAGAGCCCTAGTATCTTACCGAATCCTTAAGGGAGGGCACGGAAACATGATCGCGAGGAAGCTTGTTGTTCTGGCGGCGACGGCCGCCGTCACCACGTCCGTGAACGCACAAGAACGACAGCTGAGCCGCGCCGAGCTCGAACCAAGGGTCCAGGAGATCTTCGAGCGGAACTGCGCTCGTTGCCACGGGCCCGTCGGGGTCCGCAAGTACAACAAGCCCAAAGGCGGCTTCGACTTCGTCCTCGACCTGAACAAGCTCTCGGGAACCCGGAAGCTCGTGGAACCCGGACACCCGGAGCTTTCCAAACTGTTCCAGCTGATTTCCAGCAACGAGATGCCGGATGGGGCCCAGTACTTCGCCGAGGAGCCGGTCCCAGACGCCGAGAAGGAAATCGTCCGCCAGTGGATCGTCTCGTTGGCCAGCGCACCGGCCGCTCAGGCCGACGCGCGTGGTTTCATCAGCAACGCCGACATCAGGAAGTTCATTGGCGAGGACCTCGCGAGCCTCGACCCGAGGCAACGTTCCGGGGCGCGCTACTTCACGCTCACGCACCTCTACAACGCGGGAGATTCGGAAGAACGCCTCGAGGTCTACCGGCAGGGGCTTGCGAAGGTGCTCAACAGCCTGTCCTGGGAGCCGCGGGTCGTGAAGCCCCACCCGGTCGATCCGGCGCGAACCGTCTTCCGCGTGCTCCTGGACGATCTCGGCTGGAATGAAGGGGTTTGGAAGGACCTCGTTGGCAAATACGCCTACTACGACGCGGCGGCGACCTACCGGCCCGGCGCCCTGCTCGGCGTGCGGCGCACGCCGTACGGTTTCAACAACGATACGGTAAGGCCGGTTGCCGACGACGAGGACAACTATTCAGGGTCGTCCGAGCGGCGGGCCGCCAAGCCCCTGGCGTATCTCAGGGCCGACTGGTTCGCAGCCAAGGCAACGCGTCCGCCCCTCTACCATGATCTCCTGGGCATCCCGAACGACGTGCGCAGGCTCGAGGCGCGGCTCGGGGTGGATGTTCGCCGCAACATCGCCCAACACCGGGTGGCGCGCGCCGGCGTACAGAAATCGGGGGTGTCCCAGTACAACCGGCTGATCGAGCGCCACGATTCCCTGTTCGGCGCGTACTGGAAAAGCTACGACTTCGCCGATGAGGAGCCGGGGGACGACTACGAGAACCGCAAGGACCTGCTGCACCGGCCCCTCGGCCCCGATGGCCGCAGCTATGGCGAGACCGAGGCCCCGGAAAGCCTGTTCTTCAGCTACGTCCCGTTCAAGCACGACGGCGGCGAGATGATCTTCAGCCTGCCCAACGGCTTCCAGGGCTACATGCTGACCAACGCCGTGGGCGAGCGTCTCGACGAGGCGCCGACGGAGATCGTCCAGGACCGCAACCACCCGCGCGACAGCACGATCTACACCGGCATCTCATGCATGTCCTGCCATGCCGACGGCATACGGGACGCGCGTGACGATGTACGCGCCTTCGCCAATTCGTCGGGGACCTTCTATGCGTCCCAGCTCGCCGAGATCAACGCGCTCTACCCCCCGGACGGCATGTTCCAGGCGCTTCTCAAGCAGGATCGGGATCGCTTCCGCAATGCGCTGCTTCAGGCAGGGGTCAACCCGGAGCTGCGGGACTCCGCGGGATACGAGCCGATCTTCGCGTTGACGGAGCGGTTCGAGCAACCTCTCACTCTGACCCAGACGGCGGCGGAATTCGGCCTCCCACCGGAGGCCTTTCTCGCCCGCATCACCGGCGTAACGAAGCTCAATGACGTGCGTGCCCGGCTCGTGGAGAGAGAGCTGACGCGCCAGCAGTTCGGCGAATTCTTCAAAGAAATGCGCAAAGCCGTTGGCGACGACCGCGACGCGGTCTACTTGGCGACCGTCGCGCCGGCTGCCGTTGCCATACCCACCGCCGTTGCCGCACCCACTGCCGTTGCCGCGCCAGCGGCAGCCGCCGTCGTCGAGGCCGCGCCATCGCGCGCCGTGCCGCCGGTCACCCCGGCTCCCTCGGACACCCTCGCGGCCTGGCGCCTGCTCGCCCAGCAGGGCGACGCCCACGCCCAGAAAAGGCTCGCCGATATATTCGCCGCAGGTGTGGGGGTGCCACCGGATCCCGAGAAGGCGCTCCGTTGGTACCGTGAGGCGGCCGATCAGGGCCACGTGGGCGCGCAGTACAGCCTCGGCGTGCTCTACAACGAAGGACGGGTCGTGCCCCGGGACGACGAACTGGCGGCCAATTGGTTCAGGCTTGCGGCGGACCAGGGCCACGCGACGGCCAAGACCCGTCTCGACGCTCTGAACAGAGGCCTTGCCGCTACCACGACAGCGGCTGCCACCACCACCGCCGAAGCAAGCCCCTACGCGCGTGCCGAGAAGCTCGTCGCAACCGGCGATGCCCCAGGCTCGTCACAGTGGCGGCTTCACATCGCCTCTGTTCGAGAGGGTGACGACCTGGAAGACGAGTGGAACCGTCTCCAGGGCCTCTATCCGCGGCTTCTGGCGGGGCTCGAGCTTCACGTCGAACGCGTCGAGCTCGACAAGGGTATTTTCTATCGACTCCAGGTCGGACCGTTTGCCGACCACATTACCGCGCAGCGTCGCTGCGCGGACCTCAAGGCGGCCGACCGCTACTGCAAGGTGGTGGAGGCCTCGGGCTAACCGACCGGTCCGAACGGCGGTGGCGATCTCGAACCGGGTCGCCACCGCTTGCCGCCGGACGCCCGGGTTCCACTCTCGGACCCGCGTACGGCGGCGCGCGCCGGTCAGGTAGGCCGGCGCATTGAACATGACCGAGGAGCATTGCGGGAAATTCTTCCATGTCTGCCGGAGCGCGACCAACCACAAGAGGGCGACGCCCCGCAGCACCGACAAGCTGGCTCACGGCGTCGTAGCAGCGCGCAAGATCGTCTTGAGGAAAGCACAAACGATTGCCTGGCTGTGATAGTCTTGTATGAGCCGCGGTTCGTTCATCGGGAAAGGCGAACTGAGGGAGGAAGCAATGTCCAGAGAGCAATCTTTGCGCCGTGGTGCAGCCCTTATGGTTCTAGGTGCTCTAATCTACCTTATTTACGCGGTCGTGTTCTTCTTCCGGTCCTTTACGGGTGGTGGATTCGAGATCGGTGTTGCGACGATAAACGGCGTTACGGCGGAACAAGTGAGCGAACTCAACCCCGCAATCATGGACTACATCGCGCACCTCCACGTGGCCACGGCCGGGTTCATCGGAGCCACCGCGATCGCCGTAGGGGGCCTGGCCTGGTATGGGGTTCGTGCCGGCTCCTGGTGGGCATGGGTAACAGCGGTGGTCTCACCGGTCCTGGGATTGGTCGTGGCGCTGCCGATGCATTACATGGGACTCTTCGAGCACAACTGGGTGAGCCATCTCGGGCCGATTTACCTCGGCAGCATCATTTATGTGGTGGGAGTCGTCGTGGCTGTGATTGGACTGGCTCAAAAAGCGCCCGCCGCAACATAAACCGGGCCGTAACTTAAAGAATCAATTTCGGGAGCCCGGTGTGAGGGCGTCGACGTATGCCCACCGGCCTCGGGCAGGGCGTCAACAGCCGGTAATGACCCGACCGGAAGTAAAGAGACAAGTATTCATGCAACTCTCACATGGCATTGGCACGACGGTGTAGACCTGCCGATGAGCGGTTGTCACACAGAAGCTTCGAAAACGGCCCAATCGTCATCAAGGCCTTTGAAGCGGTATGTGCCGCGATCCTGAAAAGTGAGCCCCGAGCCGGCAACCAGATCCCTTACTGTTCTCGACACCCAAACCTCTCCTGAATGCGCGTGGGAAGCGATTCGAGCACCAACATGGACACCTACTCCAACGACGTCATTGCCAAGATCCTCAATCTCGGCGGTATGGACACCGCAACGAACTGTGATCCCGAGTTCATGAACTTGGTCACGAATTTCGCATCCACATCGAATCCCACGCGCTGGACCATCGAAGACGGCAAGCAGTCCGTCACCTGTTGTTTTCACAAGACGGCCATTGTGGCGCTCAATTTGGCTGTTAGAGTTACGAAAGAAGGCATCTAAAACAGCTTTCCATTGTTTGTCGCCAAGAGTCACCGCCTTCTTAGTTGAATCTACAATATCGACAAAAAGAATCGTGGCTAGTTTTCGGTCGAAATTGGCGGTCGGTTGCTTTCCTGTAACGAATTCCTCCACCGGGTCTAATATCTGATCGGGATTAAGAGCCACGAAATGATCTTCACCCTCCAATTCCATGAACTTTGCATTTTGGATATGGTCAGCGATATACCGGCCCTCCTCAACTTGCGAATCCCGATCACCGTTGCGATGTAACACCAGGGTCGGCACGCGAACCGCAGAGAGCACGCTTCTCACGTCGACGAGGGAATTCATCTCGACTAGAGCCCGAGCCGCACCGGGACTGGCCGATGCTCGTGCACGTTCGCCCCACCATTTTGCCATAGCATCATCGGCATTTGGGCACATGACATGCATATCGGCTTCCCAGCCCCAATCTTGCTCAACTTGCTTGGCGTACTCCGCCCGTGCCTCGGGGGATTTGCCCCAAGGATAGTCGTCGCCAGGTAATCGACGCCCATAGCACCCATACAAAATTAGAGCCTTGGTCCGCTCGGGGTAAGTGGCAGCGAACAAGATTGCCATCGGACCCCCTTCAGAATAGCCAAACAAGATTGAACTGCTGCTTTTGGCAGCGTCTTGGACCGCACGCACATCGTCCATACGCGTCTCCAGATCCGGGAGACCTCCTGGTCGGTCCGAGAGACCGGTACCCCGTTTGTCAAATCGAATTAGTCGTGAGAACGAACCGAGCCTCTCAAGAAAGTGCGCATGCCGTGGTTCCGCCCAATCCAAGTCCAAATGCGAAACAAACCCGGGAATCAGAATCAGATCCGGCGAGGGGCGTCCCGTAATTTGGTACGCGATGCTCAGCGTTCCAGATTTCGCATACCTCGTTGCCGGTAAGGACATGGGCGATTTCCCTGCGTCAAGCTTCGATTGCTCGCGACAAGAAGCAACCTGCCCCGAAAGAAAGCATACTATCGCAGTGCCGATGGGTGGCCAGCGACATGTTGGCGCGCAGGCCGTCGAGAATATGCTCGTTGTCGCGATTATTGCGCACTGGGCTATTGACAGCCTGCGGTGTCCGAGGCTTGTGCTCACAGATCTGGCTGGCATCTGCGACCGGAGGGAGGGTGTCGATCATGGCACGCGTCGTTCATTTCGAGATTCACGCGCAGGAGCCCGAGCGGGCTATTGCGTTCTATGAAGCCGTATTCGGCTGGCGCTTCAACAAGTGGCAAGGCCCGATGCCCTACTGGTTGATAGAGACGGGCTCGGACGCCGAGCGCGGGATAAATGGCGGGCTCGTTGAGCGCCAGGGGCCGGCACCGAAGGGCGGCGAACCCGTCGTCGGCTTTGTCTGCACGGTCGATATCGACGACGTCGACACTTACGTCGACAAGGCCAAAGCGG
>JBHICL010000218.1:0-5732 GCA_046759605.1 Alphaproteobacteria bacterium
TTCAACAGCGACGAGACGAGAAGGGGGGTGTCCATCATCAGTCCGCGCATCGGGTGTCCCTCCCTTGGTTGTCGTTGTCTCGCGGCGTGGAACGACGCGAGGATAACAGCGACGCGCGGCCCGCCGCAAATCCACGGGCGTGCGCCCCGCCCTGGACCCCGTCGCGCGACCGCTGGGACGCGCGCGTTCGCGAAGGGTATGATGGTCCGGGAGGCCAACCGGGTGGACGACCCGCGGCGGTCCCGTGAATCTTTTGTGATCATTGTCTGCTATTGGGCGCGGAGCTCAGGCGAAAGCTGTCTCGTTGAAAATGTCGCGCAAGGTACTGGTCATCGAGGACAATCCGGACATCGCGAGGCTCGTGTCGCTGCACCTCAAGGATCTCGACTGCGAGGTGACGACGGTGGCGGACGGCGCGAGCGGTCTGGAGCGCGCCCGCTCCGGCCGGTACGACCTGATCGTATTGGACCTCATGCTGCCGGGCATGGAGGGCCTGGAGCTGTGCCGGCGCCTGCGCGGCGAGCCCGACTACACGCCGATCCTCATGCTGACCGCGAAGTCGTCCGAGGTCGATCGGGTCGTCGGCCTCGAGATGGGCGCCGACGACTATCTGACGAAGCCGTTCAGCATCCGCGAGCTTCTGGCCCGGATCAAAGCGATCTTCCGCCGCATGGAGGCGTTTTCCGGCGATGCCGCGGGCCCGGGCCGTATCTCCGCCGGGGGCATAGAGATCGACACCGAGAAGCGTTCGGTGACCGTGGACGCCCAGGCGGTCGACCTCACGGCCAAGGAATTCGACCTGCTGCTCCAGTTCGCCAGCCACCCGGGCCGGGTGTACACGCGCTCCCAGCTCCTGGACCTGGTCTGGGGCTACGGCCACGACGGCTACGAGCACACGGTCAACTCCCACATCAACCGCCTGCGCGGCAAGATCGAGGCCGACCCGGCCAAGCCCAACTACGTCCTCACGGTGTGGGGCGTGGGCTACAAGTTCAACGACCGGCTGGCCGGTTAGCCCGGGCGGGCGACGCACATGTCCCGGACCCTCTACGGCAAGCTCGTCGCGGCGCTCCTGGTGCTCATCGCGTTTATCGGCGTGTCCTATGTCGTGTTGAGCGCGGTTACGACGCGGCTCCTGTTTCAGGAGGTGAACCAGACCTTGAACCGCTCGCTTGCGGCGAACGTGGTCAAGGACCAGTGGCTCATGCGCGGGCGCGACATCAACGAGCCGGCCTTCAAGGACCTGTTCGACCGGCTGATGGACGTGAACCCGGGCATCGAGATGTACCTGGTGGACCCGGCGGGCGAGATCGTCGCCTTTTCGGCGCCACCGGGAAAGGTGAAGCGCCAGACCATCTCCCTCGAGCCCGTCTCCGCGTTCATCGAGGGGCGCCGCGAGCTGCCTATCCGGGGTGACGACCCCCGCGACGAGGTCCGGCAGAAGATCTTCTCGGCCGCGCCGGTCTACGACGGCGACCGGCTCGCCGGCTATCTGTACGTGGTGCTCGGCGGTGAGGCGTTCGACTCCGCGGTCCAGGTGATCCAGGGCAGCTACATCCTGCGCCTGAGCGTCGGCATCGGCGTCGCCGGCCTGCTGCTGGCTCTCGTGGTCGGCCTCGTGTCGTTCAACTGGTTGACCCGGCGCCTCAGGCGACTGGCGGGCGTCATGGACGGGTTCAAGGAGGACGGCTTCCAGCGGTCGGTGTCGCTCGGTGCCTGGCGCCGCGACCTCGGGGGCGACGAGATCGACCGCCTCGGCCTCGGGTTCGAGCAGATGTCCCGGCGCATCACCGACCAGATCAAGCAGCTCCAGCATGCCGATGCCTCGCGGCGCGAGCTGGTGGCCAGCATCTCCCACGATCTCAGGACCCCGCTGGCCTCGTTGCAGGGGTATCTGGAGACCCTGGTCATGAAGCAGCACCAGCTCACGGAGGAAGAGCGCGACCGCTACCTCCACCTGGCCCTCGAGCATGGGCACAGGCTCGGCCGTCTCATCGACGAACTGTTCGAGCTGTCCCGCCTCGATGCCGGCGACCCGCGCCTCCACTTCGAGCCGTTCTCGATGGGCGAGCTGGTGCAGGACGTGTCCCAGAAGTTCCGTCTCGAGGCGGAGCGGAAGCGTCTCGCGCTCGAGACCGAAATCCCCCCCGACGCGCCTTTCGTCTCCGGCGATATCGGGCTGATCGAGCGCGTGCTCGAGAACCTCATCGAGAACGCGATCAAGTACACGCCCCGCGGCGGCACGATCACGCTGTCGCTGGTCCCGGGTCCCAACCGGATCACGGCCCGGGTAAGCGACACCGGCCGCGGCATCCCGGAGGACGCGCTGCCGCGCGTCTTCGAGCGCTTCTACCGGGTGGAGCAGGCCGATCCCGACGTGGCCGAGGGCACGGGCCTGGGCCTCGCCATCGCCCGGCGCATACTCGAGCTGCACGGCAGCCCCATCCGCGTGGACAGCCGCGTCGGCGTGGGCACCACCTTCACGTTCGATCTTGCCGTGGCCGGCCACTAGGGGTTGCACGACCGGAATCGTGCGGTTAAGCATTCGTTCACGCATTGTTAGCGGTATCCAGGTAGCTTTTCTCCGCTGTCTTCACGAGCGAGAGCAGGCGCCGATGCTGGTTGCAAGGACGTGGCCCGGGCTGGCGGCGGCCGCCGTCGCGGCGGTTCTCACGGCTTTGGGATCCGGTGCCGCGGCCGAGGTGGCGGCCGGCGATACCTCGCAGAAGCGGATCGCCCTCAGCAACAGCTTCATCGGCAACGCCTGGCGCCGGGCGATGGTGGATAGCTGGACCGAGGCGGCGGAGGCGGCGGTGGCTCAGGGCCGGGTCGCGGCCGCTCCGGCGTTCACCACGACCGAGAACCAGGCCGTCGAGCAGGCGGCGCAGATCCGCGACCTGACGCGTGAGGGCTTCGACGCGATCGTCATCAACGCGGCCTCGCCCACCGGACTCAACGACGCCGTGCGCGAGGCGTGCGACGCCGGGGTTGTCGTGGTCTCCTTCGACAGCATCGTGACCGAGCCCTGCGCCTGGCGCCTGGTGATCGACTTCGCGGGCCTGGGCGAGGCGCAGCTCGACTACCTGGGAGATCGTCTCGGCGACGGCGGCAACGTGCTCGAGGTGCGCGGCCTCGCGGGCGTCTTCGTGGACGACGAGATCCACGCCGGGGTGGCGCGCGGGTTCGAGAGGCATCCCGGGCTCACGCGCGTGGGCGAGGTCCACGCCGACTGGACCCAGACCGTGGCGCAGCGCGAGGTGGCGGCCGCGCTCCGGGAGCTCCCCCCGGTCGATGCCGTGGTGACCCAGGGTGGCGATGGCCTGGGGACGGCCCTCGCCTTCCGCTCGGGGGGGCGCGAGCAACCGGTCATCGTGATGAGCAACCGGCACGACGAGCTGCAGTGGTGGCGGCAGCAGCGCGACGCCTCGGGCTACGAGACCATATCGCTGTCGATCCCGCCCGCGGCCTCCCAGGTGGCGTTCTGGGTGGCGCAACAGATCCTCGCCGGCCGCGACGTCCCCAAGGACCTGCTGCTGCCGACCCTGGTCATCCGCCAGAACACGTTGGATTTCTGGCTGGAGCACACGCCCCCGGGCGGCGTCGCCAACGCCACCTATCCCCTCGAGTGGGTCTCGGACCTGATCGACACGACGATCGCCGGCGCCCCGCCGCCCCCGACCCCGGCCAGCTGAGCCCGCACCGCGGCGCTCGCCTTGAGTGCCCCGCCTGGCGATGACAGACTGGCGCGAGCAAGCCGCCTGTGCTCCCACGGGGACTCGAAGCGCGAGTGACAGACGACAATCAACACACCGGAAAGGGGCGGGGTCTCACGCCTGAAACCCTGGCCGCCCAGGCGTTGGGGCGGGTCGATGAGGTGACGCGGGCGCTGGTCCCGCCGATCCATCCGTCCACGACCTACGAGCGTGACCCGGACGGTGGCTACAGCTCGGGTCGCGGCTATACGCGCCCTCACAACCCGACCTACGACGAGCCCGAGGAACTTCTCGCGGCGCTCGAGGGCGGGCGGGATTGTCTGCTTTTTGCTTCCGGCATGGCGGCGGCGACCGCCGTCTTTCAGTCGTTGCTGCCTGGGGATCACGTGGTTGCATCGCGGGTCATGTACTGGGCGCTCCGCACATGGCTGGTCGAGTTCGCGATGTCGTGGGGGCTCGAGGTGGAGTTCGTGGACACGCCCCGTTTAGACGCGTTGGCGGCCGCCATGCGCCCCGGGAAGACGCGGCTCGTCTGGCTCGATACGCCGGCGAACCCGACCTGGGATATAACCGACATCGCGGCGGCCGCGGAAATCGCTCACAGCGCCGGGGCCCGTGTTGCGGTCGACAGCACGGTGGCGACGCCCGTGTTGACCCGCCCCCTCGAGCTCGGCGCCGATCTGGTGGTGCATTCGGCCAGCAAGTACTTGAACGGCCACGGCGACGTGCTGGCCGGCGCGGTCGTGTGCAGGGACGAGGATTCGTTCTGGCAGCGCCTGCGCGCCTGGCGGCGCGACGGCGGCGCGGTCCTGGGGCCGTTCGAGGCGTGGCTGCTCTTGCGGGGGATGCGCACGCTGTTCGTGCGGGTTCGGCGATGCTCCGAAACCGCGCTCGCCATCGCGCGTCGTCTCGAGGCTCACCCCCGGATCTCCGAGGTGCTCTACCCCGGGCTGCCGGATCATCCGGGCCATGGGGTCGCGGCGCGTCAAATGACCGGCGGCTTCGGCGGCATGCTGTCGATACGCCACAGGGACGGCGAAGCCGCGGCGGTGGCCACGGCGGCGCGGGTCGCGGTGTTCAAGCGGGCGACCTCCCTCGGCGGCGTCGAGAGCCTGATCGAGCACCGCGCCAGCATCGAGGGACCGTCGACACCGGTGCCCCGGGATCTGCTGCGCCTCTCCATCGGCCTCGAGGATCCCGAGGACCTGATCGCCGACCTGGAGCGCGCGCTGGAGCACGCCGCGACGGCCGCGCCCGCCGGTGTCGGAGTGGCCGCGTCGCGGGAGGCGGACCGCACACCGCCGGTGGGGCCGGAGGATGAACCGGCGGCGCGGATCGACAGGCTCCTCGAGGAGCGGATTCGCCCGCTGGTCGCGGACAGGGGAGGCGATCTGGTCCTTCAAGATTTCACGAACGGCGTCGTGCAGTTGGGAATCGTGGGATCGCCGGGCGCGTCGGTTCCCATCAGGGACACCATCGGGAACCTGATCCGCCACTATATCCCCGAGGTCGTGGACGTCCGGCTCGTCGCCACGCCCGCCGACACCGACCGCGGCCCTCGCGGTGGACCCGGCGCGTCGCTCGCCGCGCACGTGGAACGCGTTCTCGCCGAGCAGATCAACCCCGCCGTACGCGATCACGGCGGGTTCATCCGGCTCATGGAGGTCAAGAACGATACCGCCTACGTCCGGCTCGAGGGCGGCTGCCAGGGATGCGCCATGGCGTACGTGACCGTACGGCAAGGTGTCGAAGTCTTGATAAGAGAGCAGGTCCCCGAGATCGTCGCCGTCGTGGACGTGACCGACCATGCCGGTGGAACCGAGCCCTATTTCAAGACCAGGAAGGGCCCCTCCTAGGCGGGCGTTATCCAGTGGACGATCCTGCTCTTGGTCGCCTGGGTTCACCCGTGGGTCCAGCTGCCCGGTGGCCGTCTGACGGGCGCGAGGCCGGCAAAAACCATCCCGGCTATCGGGATCGCCGGCAGGAGTATGCAGAAAAGCGTGAGGACGATGTCGGGGT
>JBHICL010000219.1:0-5723 GCA_046759605.1 Alphaproteobacteria bacterium
GCCTCCTCGGTCAGCGACGCCGACTGTGGCGTCCGCCTGGTCACGAACTCCTCGAACGTCGCCTTGAGCGTCGGGTCCGGCGTTCTGGCGTGAGCCGCGAGCCACCTCGTGGCCGGCCCGAACCGTGTCCAACCCGGCACCGTCGCGGTGAGGCTCACTTCCCTCCATTTCTCGTGACGAGGTGGTTCCTCGAACTCATCGAACCGGTTGAAAAACGCATCGATGAAGCGGGCTACCTTGCCAAAGCGTTCCGTCTCCGGATGCCAGTTGTAGACCGCCATGACCGCTCCAACGGCGAGCGTGCCCACCTCCGAGCCCGGCGAGATGAGCTCCGGATAATCCTCACCCGTGAGTTTGGACGGCAGGTATGTATCGAGCAGCGCGGGCGTGAATTCGATCGGGAGGAAGTGAACCTCATCTCCGACCGTCAAGTCGCGAAAGAGCCGTGTCGGCTTGCCGGCAACGTAAACGAGCGCGGCAATCTCGCCGCTTTTTAGTTTCTCCAGGGCCAAAGCCTGGTCAAATGATGTTTGTTCCACGTCGATGTTTAGCGCGTCGAAAATGATGGAAGACGTCATTTCCGTTCCGCTCCCGTGGATGCCAAAATTCACTTTTTTCCCGGCAAGATCCTTCACACTCCCGACCTCTTTTCTCGCTAGGAGGTGAATCTCTTCGTTGTACAGCTTTGTAACGTAATGAATCAGGTTCGAGATCGACGGATGAATGCGTTCGCGCTTGGCGAATTCGAGGACATCCGACTGGACGATCCCGATGTCGATACCGCGTAGATAGAGTATGTCGAGGATGTTCTGAACCGAGCCTCGGCCCCTTATGGCAAGAACCCTGAGCTTGTCGCCGTCATCGAGGACATCGGCCAAGTCACTGGCGATGCGGATATACGTGCCGTCGACCCCGCCGGAGATTATTCCCACGGTGCCCCCATTGATCCTTACTATGGGATTGTCAGTCTGCTGCGCAACGCCGGGTGTTGTGAGCCCAACATTGCAAAGGATGCCTAGCAGTAATGGAAAGAGTCGGCGATGCATGACTGAACCCTCCCGTGATTTGTTTTTCGACAGGGTGTACTGCCCGCTACCGCTCGTCAATTCGCCGAAGGTTTCACTCTTGCGGAGTATGCGCGCCTGGTCGGCGACCTTGCGAAACGAACAACCGCATGAAAATGCCACGCTTTTGGGAGATATGAACCAAACTACGGCGTCGTGCTGGTTTCTGGCTTTTGCACAGGACAACGGGTCCCTGCGCACATCGTGCCTGCTTGCGCTTGTGGACCGACTGTCGTGGATCAAGTCGAATTCGACAACCCGCCACTTTCTTTTTCGTCCCGCGCGGAGGGCCGGGGGCCGAGCCCTCCGACCGCTCGTTTCACGTGGAACAGCGAAGCCGCCGCGGCGGCGGTGATTGCTTCTTGGTTTCAAAGTGTTGGTGGTGGTGATTATTCGGGAAAGCTAAGTAAAACCGGCGCTTCGCGAAAGAAAGGCGCCAGTGCCGGAGACGCTGGGCGATCCCTCACCGGCGGAGGCGTCGCCGCGCGACTGCTGACATGCCATTCGCGGTCTGGTCGCCGCCCACGATGCCGTTGGCCCGGGCCCAGATCGCAAGCTGAACTCGGTTCTTCACGTTGAATCTTCGAATAAGGCTTCTGACGTGGCTTTTTACGGTCTGTTCCGAAATATTGAGCTCCCTGGCAATTTGTTTGTTCGGATCGCCACGCGCAAGTAAATTGAGTACCTCGAACTCCCGTTTCGATAGCCTGGAGGCAATGGATCTGCGTGATGCTAGTATGGCGGCCATTCTCGTTGACCAAACGGTGACGTCGAGCATGACCAGGGTCAGACATTTCCCGAGCACGTCGGCGGTAATGTTTTTCGTTAGGTAACCGACCGCGCCGTTGTCCAGGGATATTGCCATCGTGTGTTCGGATGGCCTGCCGGTCAGGATCACGACCTTGGCTTGTGGAAAGGTCGTTCGGAGATGGTGGAGATCCTGGGCAAAGGTGTCGGACTCTACAGGCAGATCGAAGAGGATAACGTCCGGGGTCTTGCCGCGTAAAGCTTTGGATTTGGCGACCGAAACGTCATCAATACCACTCAGCACAGTCATATTCAGGCTGCCGAGAAGCTGCTCGAGCGCTTGCCGGAAGAGCGTGTCGTGACTCACGATCAAAGCGGTGGCGCCCTCCATGTACGGCTCCTTCTGACCGAAGGACCGGGGGCCCAGATCGCGTAAAGCCAACAACAGGCAAGTCCTCGCCGGCCTTCTTCAATGGGCGCTGCGAGAGCCGAGGACCTCCGTCTTTAGTGTGTTGACTGGCCTCGTTGTTACTCCCGATAATGGGCTCCCTCACAAGGGCGAAAGTATAAACTTCGGGGGGAGCGGCTGTCTGTGAAACGCTTCACAGTTCCATGTCGAAGTTGAGGGACGGGAAACAATAAGAAGAGGCCGTTTTCGAATGGCTCGGGAGGCAGGTTCCGCCTTTGATGGGTATGACGGCAGCGAGCGAAAGCTCGTTACCGTGCTGTTCGCCGATATCGTGAATTCCTCGCGCCTGGTGGCGGACCACGACCCGGAAGATGCCAACGACCTGCTCGTGGCCGCTCTTCAGCTCATGATCGACTCCGTCCAGAGCCATGGCGGCACGGTCTGCCAGGTGCTCGGCGACGGTGTCATGGCCCTCTTCGGCGCGCCGCACGCGCGCGAGGACCACGCGCTCAGGGCCTGCCTTGCGGCGGAGGCGATACATGCCATCGAGCTGCCGGGACCCGACGATCGCGTGGAGGCGCCGATTCCGACCCGCGTAGGCCTGAGTTCGGGGGAGGTGGTCACACAGGGTCGAGCCGGCGGTGTCTACCCTTACCTCCGGGCCGTCGGCGAGCCGGTACACCTGGCGGCGCGAATGCAGGCGCTGGCGGAGCCCGGGGGCACGGTGCTGTCGGAAGACACCAGGCGGCTGGTCAGCGATCAGGTTCAGACCCGGGCCGCCGGTCGGTATCGGCTCAGTCAATCCTCGCGACCCGTGGCCGCTTTCAGAATGCAGTCCGTACGGGTTGAGCCAAAGGCTCGGGGACGACGGGTCAAGAAGGCCGCGCGGTGGTTCGTGGGCCGGCGGGGGGAGCTCGAAGCCATGGGACGCGCCCTCGCCACGGCGGAGGGTGGCTTCGGTCAGCTGCTGTCGATAGAGGGGGAGGCGGGAATCGGCAAGACACGCCTCGTCCTCGAGTTCCTGAAGATGTCGGAGACGACCGGGAGACGGTTCGTCATTTGTCATTTTCAGCCCGCGGACTTGCTTCGCCCGCCGGAGGTCCTCGCCCGCACCGTGCTTTCGTTGATGGGGATCGAGGGGGCGTCTCCGCGAGCCGGCCTGGCCGACGCGATCTCGGCCTTTATCCGCGCGGCGGGGATACGAAAGAGGCTCGCCGTCCCGGCTCTCCTCGAGTTCCTGGGCGCCGCCCCCGAGGCGCGGGGCTGGACCAGTCTCGACCCGTCAGAGAAGCTTGAGATCCAGGTGGAGTCCGTCTCGGGCGTGCTCCTGGCCGTTAGTCGGCGGCAGCCTCTGGTTATCGTGTTCGAGGATATTCACTGGGCCGATTCTTTTACCGGCGCGTTGATCGAGGAGCTGGCGCGGCATATCGCCACCTCGCGCATCCTGATAATCGGCACGCACCGTTCGTACGAGGAGAGCGCCTGGACGTGGCCGGAAAACGCCCACCGGCTAACCCTCGAGGAGCTTTCACCACAGGAGAGCGCGGAGCTCGCGGAGCTCTATCTTGGTCGCGGCGGCGAGCTTGCCGGGCTCAGGAACCAACTCATCCGCAAGACCCAGGGCAATCCCTTTTTCCTCGAGGAATGCATACGGACGCTAGAGGAAACCGGCGTTCTGGTCCAGGACGGACAGTCCATGAGGCTTGCCTCCCAGGCGGTCGATCTGGAGATTCCGACTTCCATCCGTGGCGTGTTGTCGGCTCGCGTCGACAGGTTGCCTCGTCACGACCGTCACGCGCTCATGTGCGCCGCCGTCGTCGGTCAGAGCTTCGACATCCGGCTGCTCGGCGATCTCTTGCGGCTCAGCCGGTCCGAGGTCCTGACGCATGTGAACCGGCTGTGTGAGGCGGGGCTCATTTCGGAGACCCGCATCGTGCCGAACCTTGAATACAGCTTTCGCCACTCGCTCATCCAGGATGTCGCCTACGAAACGATGCTCAAGCAAAAGAGGCGGGAGCTGCACGCTCGCCTGGTGGCGGCCATCAGGCGGAGACCGGGTCATCAGCTTCCCGCGAGGATCGAACTCCTCGCCCACCACGCCCACAGAGCCGGGAACACGAGCGCGGCTTTCGTCTACTGCAGGAAGGCCGGACAGCGGGCGCAGACGAGATCCAGGAACCGCGAGGCGGGCGAGTACCTGCGGAAGGCTCTAAGCGCTCTCCGGCGACTGCCCGATACACCGCGGAACAAGGCCCGATCCGTCGATGTGCGCCTGGAGCTGGTGCAGTCGCTCTTCTCGTTGGGACAGCATAACGAGGGCCGCTCTCAGCTCTTGCAGGCCCGGAAGACGGCGCTGGATCTCGAGGACGGGCGGCGGCGCGCCGCTGTTCTCTCGAACCTGGGGCTCTATCATTGGATCAGCGGCGAGCATCGAAAGGCGATTCACGCCGACGAGGCGGCATTGACGTTCGCCCGCCGGCACGGTTGCGCGGAGCTGGAGATTCACAGCGGCATCAGGCTGGGGATGATCCTCGCCGACAGCGGCAGGTACGAGGCGGCGACCACGATGCTGCGGGGGGCGATCGCGAAGATTCCCGAGGGGGCCATTTACGAGAAGTTCGGCCTTCTCGGCGTCGCCTCCGTGGGTTCGCGGGCCTGCCTGGCGCGCAGCCTCGGCGAGCTGGGACTGTTTACGGACGCGCTGCGGTTGGGGGACGAAAGCATCTGCATCGCCGACGCAAGCGGCCATGTCTTCAGTCAGGCGTTCGCCAATCTTTTCGTCGGCAACGTGCTGATAAGACAAGGCGAGTACGCGCGCAGCATGCCGCTCTTGGAGCGTGGCCTGGCTTCCTGCCGGGAGATCGGCTCGAAGCTCCTGTTCCCGCTCGGCGCCGCCTCGCTCGGTTACGCATCTTTCCTGACCGGTAGCCGACGAGATGGACTTTCGCTTCTCGAGGACGCGGTCGCGGACGCAGGTAGCCAGTCGTTGATGACGCGCCTGTCGGTGGGGCTCACCTGGCTTGCCGAGGCCTATCTCATGCTCGGGCGTCTGGGCAAGGCGAGGGAGTGTGCCGAACGCGCGCTCGCCTCGGCGGAGGCCAACCATGAAACGGGACACGAGGCGTGGGCACGTTGGATCTTGAGCGAGATCCTTGCGGCGGAAGGCGCGCACGAGGAGGCGGAGAGGGGTTACCTGAGGGCGGGTCGCACCGCGGCCAGGGCCCGCATGGAGCCGCTTCGCGCCCATTGCCACCTGGGCCTGGCGAGGCTCTTCGTGAAGCAGCGGCGCCTCGACCAGGCGCTACGGGAGATCGACAAGGCGGAGGCGGGCTACCGAAGCCTGGGCATGGATCGCGGGCTCGCGACCGCGACATCGGAAGGACGGAGGATCGCCTCTGTCGGCCGGGAATTGGCGGAGCCCGTCGGTCTCCGTTAACCACGGCTTCCGGCACGGTGCGGTCGGCCAGTGCGACATCGCCGTCGGTCAGTCGCAAATAGAGGGG